>JBPCPQ010000233.1:0-7049 GCA_050999015.1 Pyrinomonadaceae bacterium
AATAATTGTAAAACCAAGCCCCGAATTTCTACCCAAGTATGGCACGAGTTGTTAGAATCCGTATTGACACGAACGAAGCTTTCTCATTGGAGCCATCATAGCCGAAATGCACTTCCAGCGTTTTTCATCCCGACTCGTTAAGAACACCTTACTGTCTACAATTTTATTTCTGGCTTTCGCCGCGACCATCCACGCCCAGACGACCAGCACGCTCACCGGTGATGTTAAAGATTCATCTGGCGCGGTCATTGCCGGCGCGCAGGTTCGGATTGAACACCTTGAGACCGGGCTGACGCGCACGGCGACGAGCGACGAAGAAGGAAGATATATCTTTCCCGGACTGCCCGTCGGGGCATACGAAGTCCGCGCGGACAAGGAAGCCTTCAAGCATTACATTTACGAAAGAATCAACCTGACGGTCAACGAGTCTGCGACTCTCGACATCGTTATGTCGGTGGCCGGCCTCGAAGAAGAAGTCATGGTCTCGGACGAGACGGCACTCGTCAACACGCAGACGCCCGAACTGAGTTATCTCGTCGGCGAGCGGGCGATTAGAGAGCTTCCCCTGAACGGACGGAACTACACCGACCTCGCGCTCTTGCAGCCCGGCGTTGTCGCCTACCCGCACCGCGACACAGGCTCTGTGGTCGCGCACGGCACAGGCATCAGCATCAACGGCCAAGACCCGCGCTCGAACGTCTACCTCCTCGACGGCACGCCGCAAAACGATTTCACCAACGGCCCCGCCGGGAGCGCCGCCGGCACTACGTTAGGAGTTGAGACGATTCGGGAGTTCCGCGTTGAGACCAACGCCTACAGTGCTGAGTTCGGGCGCAACTCCGGCGGGCAGATCAATGCCATCAGCAAGTCGGGCACGAACGAATTTCACGGCTCAGCCTACGAATTTCACCGCAACGACAACTTCGACGCGCGCAATTTCTTCGACCCTGCCGAGAAGCCCGAATTCAAGCGCAACCAGTTCGGCGCGAGCTTCGGCGGCCCCGTCCGGCGCGACCGCCTCTTCTTCTTCGCGGGCTACGAGGCGCTCAGGGAAAATCTCGGACGCTCGATCACAACCTTCGTCCCCGACCTCGACGCGCGACAGGGGATTCTGACGCGCTGCGCCGTCGCCGTCGCCGCCGGGCAAACCTGTCCTGCAGCTAGCATCATCCGCGAAACTGTCACGGTGAATCCGTCCGTCAGGCCGTACCTCGACGAGTTCCCGCTGCCCAACACGGGGCCGTCGCGCGTCGTCGGCAATCTCGCCACGCACCTCTTCAACTTCAACCAGCGCGTTGACCAGAACTTCTTTCAGGGCCGCGTTGATTACAACCGTAGCGACCGCGACCAGTTCTTCGCGCGCTACACTTTCGACGACGCCGAGCAGGAACTCCCGACCGACTATCCACAGTTCCCGCGCTCGTTCCTGTCGCGCAACCAGTTCCTGACCGCCGAGTACCGGCAGACGTTCTCGCCCTCGACGCTCAACACCTTCCGCTTCGGCTTCGGTCGCACGCGCATCGGGCAGAACGTCGCGGCGAACACGACGCAAACTTTGCAGCCCTTCGTCCCCGGTCGGGAACTTATCGGCAACATCGACATCGGCGGCTTCCCGCGCTTCGGCCCGCAGACTTCCGGCAACCTTCGTCTGACGCAGAATGTCTTCAGCTTCGAGTACGGACTCGTGCATAGCCGTGGCCGTCATCTGATTAAGGCCGGGGCGCTCGCTGAACGCTATCAAGACAATATGGTGAACCCGACCTTCGGCAACGGCATCTTCGCCTTTTCCGGCATCCGCCAGTTCGTGACGGGCACGCCGCTCCGCTTCATCGGCCTCACGCCCGAAGGCGCGCTCGACCGCTACTGGCGCTTTACGCTCTTCGGCTTCTACGTGCAGGACACGATGCGCGTCAACTCGCACCTGAGCCTCAACGCAGGGCTGCGCTACGAGTTCACGACGATGCCGATAGACATCTACGGGCGCGACTCCGCGCTCCCGAACCTGACTGACCGCGTGCCGACGACGGGTCAGCTTTACCAAAACCCGACGCACAAGAATTTCTCGCCGCGCGTCGGCTTCGCGTGGGATGTGGCGGGCGACGGCAAGACCTCGGTGCGCGGCGGCTACGGGATTTACTTCAATACCAACAACCAGCAGAATTTGATCGTCACCGTGACGAACCCGCCCGCGACCCCGCGCCCCGTCGTCGCCAACCCGACCTTCCCCGTCCCGAACTTTCGCGGCTCGATCTCGATCCGGCCAGTGCAATACGACCTCGACAATCCGTATTTGCAAGTCTGGAATTTGAACGTCCAGCGCGAGCTTCCGTTCGACACGGTGATGACCGTCGGCTACGCCGGGTCGCGCGGCGTCCACCTTCTGCGGAGCGGCGACGTGAACACCACCGTCCCCGTCATCCGCGACGACGGCACGCCGTTCTTCCCTGCCGGCCAAGCGCGACCTAACACGGCCTTCACGACCATTGAGCTAAAATCGAGCGACGGCAACTCATGGTACAACGCGCTCGTCTTTGAAGTGCGGAAGCGCTTCAGTCAAAGTTTCAGCGCGCAATCGTCCTACACCTTCTCGCGCAACATTGACACGACGCAGGCTTCGACCTTCTTCTCCGACGCGACGAACGGCACGACCTCAGCGATGCCGGAATTTCCCGGCCTCAGTTACAACAAAGGTCTCTCCGACTTTCACGCCAAGCACAACTGGGTCATCAACTTCACGTGGGCAATTCCCTTCGCCAAGAACCTCGACGGCGCGGCGGGCAAGCTTCTCGACGGCTGGCAGCTTTCCGGCATCGCTCAGGCGCGGAGCGGAAACCCTCTGACCGTCTTCGTGCAGAACAACCGCTCGCGCTCGCAGTGGTCGCCGTCCATCGGCCCTGGCATCGGCCTCGACCGCCCGGGCCTCGCGCCCGGCTTCACTCACGAGAGTGCGGTCGTGGGCGACCCGAACAATTATTTCGACCCGGCGGCCTTTGTGCTCCAACCTGCCGGGACTCTCGGCACGCTCGGTCGCGGCACGTTCATCGGCCCCAACCTGCGCACCTTCGATTTGTCGGCGGTCAAAAACACGCGATGGTCACGCCTCGGCGAAAACACCAACATCCAGTTTCGCGTCGAAGCATTCAATCTTTTCAACCGCGCGAACTTCGCGCCGCCCGCGCTGACCGCTTTCGTCGGCGCGGCAAACAACGAAAGCCCGCTCTCGACCTTCGGGCGCATTCGCTCGACCGTCACGGCGTCGCGTCAGATTCAATTGGGATTGCGAATCACTTTCTAACAAGTCTGAAGTCTGGAGTGTGAAGTCTAGAGTCAAAAGCGAAAAAGCATTTGTCTCAGACTCCAGACTCCAGACTCCAGACTCAGGACTCAATAACAATGCTGTGGATAATTTTCGCTTTAGGCGCGGCGCTTTCGTGGGGCGTGTACGGGCCGATCCTGCATCAGGGGCAGGTGGAATTGAAGAACCCGATGCGGGCGCTGCTGTGTGTGGGCGTCGCTTACTTTCTGGTAGGTGTGCTCGTGCCTGTAATCAGCCTGTGGTCGCAGGGAGAACTCGGTGGCTTTAACATGAAAGGGTCTCTGTCGGCCACGGCGGGTGGGGTTCTCGGCGCAATCGGCGCAGTGTGCATCATCTTCGCCTTCAGGTCAGGAGGCCTGCCGACCTATGTGATGCCGCTCGTCTTCGGCGGTGCGCCGCTCGTCAACGTGCTTTTCTCGATGTGGCTCCACCCGCCCAAAGAAGCACCCAGCCTGCTCCTCTATCTTGGCTTCATGCTCGCCGCGCTCGGCGCGGGGATGGTTCTCTACTTCAAGCCGCAGTCGTAATGTGGATTCGACATAACGCCCGGCATCACCCGCCGCGACGAACCGCAAAATTGAAGCAAGTCTCGCGCATGAAAGCTGCGCTATTCGCGGTCGGGTGCATGCCGTTGTTAGCCGACGCCATCGCAGGAACGCGCCTTCTCTATTTTTGTTTACGCATCCTTTCAAGATTATCTTTATGCGGGTAATACGGACCTACTTCTTCACAACATAGAAGGCAAAGGTCTTTGTTTCTTCTAAGCAACAGCCCGCCGACCATTTTGCCACCCAGATAAAACTCGACACGCCCGAACCCTTTCGCTCGCTCGCCCTCTGCGACAACAATCTTTTCAGCCCGAACGCCGACACGATCTTTTATGTATTCGCGCACATTGTATAAGCGGCGGCGGTTGGACGCGCGCGACTTCTCGCCGGCACCAAGACGGGCAACGGCTATCAACACGCTGCCGCTCTTGGTTTGTTCAAGCGTCATCATCGCTACTTGCTCCAAATAGGCGATGTTCATTTCGCAATTATAAGGAGCAGCGGGAACCTCCAAACCTTCAGCCTGTTTGGTTTGTTCTTGCGCGACATGAGCCGATGCAAGCAGAAGTGACATTAAAAGTATAGACAAGAATCGGGTGTTCACAACTCATACTCACCTTCGGCAACTTACCCATCACGCAGGCGGCTAACACCGAGTTAGGCTGCTGCGTAATACGGTGGTAATCAAATCGCAGGATGTATTCACGGAGGCATGATGAACGTCAAAACAACACTCGCGAAAGCACGCTTCGACTCCCTGACACCTTTAATGCCCGCTGGCGGTGATCTGGCGTCGGCGCTTACCTTCTACACAGAGCAGATGGGCTTTACCATTATTTGGCAGGGCGGTTCAATGGCAGGCATCGCCCGTGACGGGGTGACGATCAATCTGGTCGAGAACGATAATCAGTCGTGGGCTGAGAATACGAGCGTTAGCATCGGCGTCTCCGACCTCGAAGCGCTCTACGAAGAATATCGCCTCATCGCGGCGAGGGTCGGCCCGCTCGAAGTGAAAGCGTGGGGGCGGCGCGAGTTTCATCTCATCACGAATTACGGAGTAGCGTTTCAGTTCTACCAGCGTGACGCCGCCTAACTATGTGATCAACCGGACGCGCCATCAGATGGCCTTTGATCTTTTACGGCCCGTGCGCGCCGGTTATCGCAGGCGTTGCAGCCGAAGGAGGGGTTTCAGAGTCCGAGCTTGAGCTTGCTCCTCTCACGCGACGGAGCAACCTAAAGGTTGAACTCTGAACACTCCCAGCACAGTTGAGAGTTTAACCTTCAGGTTGCAGGTGTCGGAGGAAAGCAAGCTAAAGTTTGAACTCTCAGCTCTTTCCTCATCGCAATCCAGTGTTACTTCTTCTGCCTCACGTCGAAGGCGTAGACGGTGTCTTGGTCGCGGAGGTAGAGATGTCCCCCGGCGATGACCGGATGCGCCCACGTGGACAGAGAGTCCTGCGGAATGCGGAAGCGTCCCTTCTCGCGGTAGGCTTCGGGCGCCGCCTCGACAAGCCCGACAACGCCGTTCTCACTGAGACAATAAAGATGCCCGTCGGCGTAGACGAGCGACCCTTTGCCCACGCTGCGGTCGCGCCACGCCACCTGCCCGCTGTCGAAGCGCATCGCCGTCAGGATGCCGCTCGAAAAACCGTAGAGATGATCGCCGACGAGAATCGAACTGCTGTGGTGATTCCGCATGTCCTTCGTGAAGTAGATTTCCTCAGCCGTGACTTTGTCGCCGACGGCCTTGATCTCAACCACTCCGCCGCCCGTTCCGTAATCCGAAGAAATGAAGACACGGTTGCCGCGCGCGACCGGCGTCGCAATGTTCGCCACATTGTTCGCCGGGCGCGGATACTCCCACAACAGACGCACGTCACGCGGGTCGAGGCCGATGGCGCGCTCCGACGTGAAGAAGACGACCTGCGTCGCGCCGTTCACTTGAATGGGAATCGCGGAGGAGTAGCCGGCGCTGTCGCCCTGACTCTTCCAGATGAGGGAGCCGTCCTTTTTATTGAGCGCCACGACAGAAGCGCCGCGACCGCCCGCGTTCACCAGCACGCGGTCGCCGAGTACGAGCGGCGACTCGCTGATACCCCAACGTGTATTCGAGCCGCCGAACTTTTGCAGAATGTTAATCGCCCAGATGCTGCGGCCCGTCTTCGCGTCGAGGCACGAAAGATCGCCGTTGCCGCCGAGCGCGTAGAGTCTGTCCCCGTCAATTGTCGGCGTCCCGCGCGGCCCGTCGCCGCGACTGTCGCGGTACGCAGCGCCGTGCGGCGTCGCCCACGCCTCTTTGCCGGTGGCGAGGTCGAACGCGATGATGTACTCGCGGTCGCCGCGCAAGCCCATCGTGTACAGGCGATTGTTGGAGAAAGACATCGAAGAGAAACCACGCCCCGCGCCCGCAACCTTCCACGCGAGCGGCGGGCCGTCGGCGGGCCACTGTTTGAGAAGCCCCGTCTCTTTCGAGATGCCGTCGCGGTTCGGCCCGCGCCACTGCGGCCAGTTCGCGCTCGTCTGCGACGCGGCTTCAACGGACAAGCACAAGAGCATCACCGCACAACTCATCTTGATTCTGACGTTGAATCTCTTCATACCATTGATCTCCTTAGAAAATAGCTTTCAGCCGTCAGCGTTTTCGATGTGATGTAGCCGACAGCGTATGTATGTAGTAACCCTGAACAGAACGCGGAAAAGTTAAAAGCGCGCCGCCGCTGGGAGCGCGGGCGGCTCGCCCGCCATGAGCGCGAAGAGCGCGAAAACCATCGTGCCGCGACGACGACTCATTGAGGAAAACTATATTTGAGAGATTGTGATGGCGCGGCGGTGTCGCGGATCACACACGGCCACCTTCGCCCGTCGGCGGCGGTTGACCGAGGAGGCGCAATATGTCGGGCTTGTCCTTAACGAGAAGGTAGAGAACACTACGCAGCCGGCTGATTTCCGTCTCCATGTTTTCCATGCGCGCGCGAATCGCCTTCTCGATAGAATCAACACGAAGCTGCACCTGCTCAATGTCCCCGCGAACGGCGGCGAAGCCCGCGTCCATTTTCGACTCAAGCCGGGAAAGATCGCTCTTGGTCGCCATCTGGCCGCGCATCGTTTCAACTTCGCCACCGATATATGAAACTTCGTTGCTCAAGGACTTGAGATCGTCCTTTGTCGCCATGCGCTCAAGGTCG
>JBPCPQ010000061.1:0-11267 GCA_050999015.1 Pyrinomonadaceae bacterium
GGCGGGTGAAATAGCTATTCAACACCGACTGGCCGCTTTACTGATGGCGGCCTTGAGCGTGATCTTGTTTGCGACCGCGCGCCGGCTTCTGCCGCCGGCCACGAGTATGCTAATCGCTGTCGGAACCGCTTTCGGGACACAGATGTGGAGCACCGCATCGAGAGGCTTGTGGAACGACACATGGGCGATCCTCCTGCTCGGATTGGTAATTTTAATTCTGGTGGCGAGAGAGACCGGCGGCGCGAGCATCAGGCCGATGTTGCTGGCGACGCTTCTCGCGTGGGCGTATTTCGTGCGCCCGACGAATAGCGTCTCCGTCGCCGCCGTCACGGTGTTCGTGTTCCTTTGTCACCGCCGGGAGTTTACGCGGTACGCGCTGATTGGCGTCTGCTGGTTCGCCGCGCTGGTCGCCTATTCTTGGCACCACTTCGGGCAGGCACTGCCCAACTACTTCGCCGCCGGACGCCTGAGGTTTGAGACGTTCACGACCGCTTTCCTCGGCAATCTGATTAGCCCCTCACGTGGTCTGCTGATTCACGTCCCAGTTCTTCTCTTCGTCGCATACCTGCTGGCGCGGTATAAACGCGAGGTCGCTCTTCCCAATCTTGCGATTATGGCCGCGACGGTAATCATATTTCACTTGGTCGTCGTTTCCGGGTTTTCTCCGTGGTGGGGCGGCCACTGCTTCGGCCCCCGCTATTCGACGGGACTGATTCCATGGTTTGTGCTGCTCGCCATCCTCGGCCTCAACGCGCGACTGGGACAACTCGCCAAGCGTGGGGCGGTGATTCCTTTTCGCGCCGAGCAGAAGGGCGAACGTCTGCTCGGCGGGACGCTGCTGATATTGAGCATCATCATTAACGGCATCGGGGCCAACAGTGATGCGGCAGCGCGCTGGAACACGCGCCCCGTCAACATTGACCAGCAACCGGAAAGAGTTTGGGATTGGAGTAGCCCGCAGTTTTTAGCTAAGTGGTTAAACTAAGCGCGCCGGGCAATTCAAGGTCGCGTGTTGATTTCTACGGCAGAATTGAAAAGCGGGCGACGAGACTCGAACTCGCAACCCGCAGTTTGGAAAGAAAGCACGAGACGAGATTCGAACTCGCAACCTTCTGGTTGGGAACCAGATACTCTACCATTGAGTTACTCGTGCATTAGATCGCTATTTCAACCGGCGACTTTAACATGTAAGCTGCTGCCCAACGGATTCCCTTACTTTGTCCGCTCAGCGCAGGCTCTAATCTCAGACATACGTCTGTACAACCTACTTCTCCCACTGGTACTAAATACACCCGACTTGTTTGAGGATTAAGAACTGCAAAAAGATCAGCCAACCCGTGATACCCATGCTTAACCTTTTCATTACCGGAGAAACTATAACCATTAAACATCAGGCTGCCGCCTTTAACTCTTCCGGTTTTACATTGAACGCGATGAAGTCGTTGGCCGTCATCAATAACGAAATCGTACTTGTGTCCTTCTCCAAAGGGGAGAGAAACTAAATACCCCGCTTCAACTAAAGCGGTCATAATCTTTGCCTCAGTCAGATTACCCTTTTCTCTAGTATTCATTAGGGATTGACTTTATGAGCTACCGTTGCGCCACACCCGCTCAGTCGTTTAATGAAGAAAAGATACTCAACCCGCCGCCCACTGTCAAAGAGTCAAGAGTGACCGTGAAAGTTTTTCAACATGAGTAACTTTACAGGGCAATAATTAGCAGGTACATATTAAGCCGTGAAACTTGATAATGAAAACAGCGATGCCGAAGAACGTCGAAGGTGAATATTGCGCCAACAAGTTGCTTGTGGCCGGAGGCGTGCTGATGTCTACAACGTGGAAGTTTGAGTATTCTGTCGAGTGTCAGGTGAGTAGAGATTTCGCTTGGCAATTCTGGACTAATGTCGCTAATTGGGCGGTGGTAGATCCGGCGGTGGAGTCGGCGAAACTCGACGGCCCGTTCGTTGCGGGCGCGAAAGGCGTGACCAAACCGCGCGGCTCCGATTCTGTTGAGTGGCGAGTGACTGAGGTTGAAGACCGTCGCCGCGCCTTAATCGAGATGCCTGCCCCGGGAGCGGTGCTCCGATGCCTCTTGACGTTTGAGGACTCTCTGAACGGCGGCACACGGATTACTCAACAGATGAGCCTCGACGGCGAGCGTGCCGAAGATTACGCGTGGATCGGGGCGCAGATGGAAAAGGGAATGCCCGAAGGTATGCAGAAGCTCGCCGAGGCGATGCGCAGAGCGGCAGGTGAGCAGGCGTGAAAACACATTCGGTTTAATCAATCGGGACAAAAGCATTGGGTAAAAGAATCATTACCAGCCGCCCGCTGCCGACGTGGATCAGCGCGTCGCTGATTGCCGGGGCGTTCGGGGCGCTGCTGTGGCTGGAGCGGCGACGCCCGTTGCGGCAGTGCGCCGTCGAGCCGAAACTCAGACACGACGCGCGCAATCTCGCCGTCGCGGCGGTAAGCGCTGCCGCGCTGCATCTCATCGAGCGTCCGATTGTCGCGCGGTTAACCGCGCTGGTTGAGCGGCGCGGGTGGGGTCTGCTGAAACGAAGACATTTGCCGGCGTGGCTTGAAGTCGCGCTCGCTGTCGCGCTCTTAGATTACACTTTGTACTTGTGGCACGTGCTGACGCACCGCGTTCCCTTTTTGTGGCGCTTTCACGTCGCGCATCATGTTGACCTCGACATGGACGCGACGACGGCGCTCCGATTCCACTTCGCCGAGCTTGTCGTCTCGGTCGCGTGGCGTGCCGGGCAGGTCGTCATCATCGGCGTCTCGCCGCTTTCGTTCTCGGTGTGGCAGACCGCGCTATTTCTCTCGATCATGTTTCACCACTCGAATGTTCGTTTGCCCCTCGATGTCGAGCGTCGTTTGAATTATTTCATTGTGACGCCGCGCATGCACGGCATTCATCATTCGACGATCCGCGCGGAGACGGATGCTAACTGGTCGAGCGGCCTGACCGTGTGGGACTTGGTGCATGGGACGCTTCGTTTGAACGTCCCGCAGCAGGAAATTATTATCGGCGTCCCCGCTTACCGTGAGCCGGAGGAGGTCGCGCTGAGCGATGTGCTCGCAATGCCGTTTCGTTCGCAGCGCCCCATGTGGAGATTCCCCGACGGACAGAGCGCGCCGTCAGAGCGTCAGGCTTCACGTAAAATTCCCGCCGACATTCTCCTGGCTTGAAGATGAGCAACACATCTGACAAGACGTTGAGGATTGAGCAATCGCACCGCGCTCGGACAATTTCGGTTGTGATTCCGACGCTCAACGAAATCACTTCAATTGGTGCGACGCTCGACGCGGTAGGGCGCGGCTTCTTTGAATTGATCGTCGCGGACGGCGGAAGCAGCGACGGCACGGTTGAAGTTGCTCGGCAATGGGGCGCGCGGGTCATCACTGCGGAGCGCGGGCGCGGCTCGCAGATGCACGCCGGGGCGTCTGCCGCGCGCGGCGACATCATTTGGTTTCTGCACGCCGACACGCGGCCACCGCGCGACGCCGCCGCACAAATCATCGAAGCCTTCAGCAACAAGGATGTCGTTGCCGGCAATTTTGAAATTCGTTTCGACGGGGAAAGCGCGGCGGCGCGTTTTCTGTCGTGGCTCTATCCGCAGTTGCGGCGCATCGGTCTATGCTACGGCGACTCCGCGATCTTCGTCCGCTGCGACGTGTACGAGCGCGTCGGCGGCTTTCAATCATTCCCCATTTTTGAGGATTTGGATTTAGTGCGGCGTCTGCGTAAGGAAGGGCGCATCGTTCATTTGCCCGCGTCCGTCACGACTTCTTCGCGCCGCTTTGAGGGGCGGAGTTTCGCGTTCACGTTCGCGCGTTGGGCGGCGCTGCAAACTCTTTACTGGATTGGCGTGCATCCGCGACGGCTCGTCCGGCTTTACGCGCCGATCCGCGCCGCACGCCTGAAGCCGGATAAACACAAAGGACTTTCATGATGTCATACTACAAAGAAGACGACCTCGAACATTTCTCCGACATCGGCAAGCACCGTCCCGACCTCTTTGAAAAATTCATGGCGTGGTACGCAGCGTGTCAGGAAGACGGCGCGCTGTCGCGGCGCGAGAAGGCGCTGATCGGCCTCGCGGTCGCGCACGCCTTACAGTGTCCGTACTGCATTGACGCCTACACGCAATCCTGTCTCGAATCAGGCTCCAACATGGAACAGATGACCGAAGCGATTCACATGGCTTCCGCACTCAGGGGCGGCGCGGCGCTGATTCACGGCTTGCAGGCTCATCATTCGGCAGACAAGGTGTCAATGTAATGACGCAGCAACTGCCGGTCATCACAGACGAGGCGCGCAGTCCGCACGTCACCGTCTCGTTTGACGATAAGCTGGCGGCGCACGGCCTTCAGTTGCGCGCTTCGGAAGTAAAAGTTTTGCAGGTGAACGTCGGCAAGCTGTGCAACCAAGCGTGCAAACACTGTCACGTTGATGCGAGTCCTAAACGCACTGAGATTATGGCACGCGAAACCGCCGAGCGGGTGATAAGTGTTTTGCGCCGCTTCCCCATCCCGACGCTCGACATCACAGGCGGAGCGCCGGAACTCAATCCTTCTTTTCGCTACCTCGTTCGTGAAGCACGCGCGCTCCGGCGGCACGTGATGGTGCGCCACAACCTAACCGTGATGTTCGAGGCGGGGCAGGACGACTTGGCCGAGTTTTTCCGCGCGCATGAAGTTGAAGTCGTCTCGTCGCTCCCCTATTTTCTCGAACAACAGACCGATGCACAGCGCGGCGGCGGTGTCTTTCAAAAATCAATCGAGGCGCTGCGCCGCTTAAACGCCGTCGGCTACGGCGTCGCCGAAAGCGGCCTCACGCTGAACCTCGTTTATAACCCGGTAGGTGCGTTCCTGCCGCCGTCGCAAAGTTCCATCGAAGCCGATTTCAAACGCGAGTTGCTGGCACGCTACGGCGTCACTTTCAATAGTCTCTACACAATCACCAACATGCCGATCAAGCGCTTTCTCGACTACCTGCGCCGCAGCGGGAATGAAGAAAGATACATGCGCCGGTTGGTCGAAGCGTTTAATCCGGGCACCGTTGCGGGCTTGATGTGCCGCGAGATGGTGAGCGTTGATTGGACGGGGCGACTCTACGACTGTGACTTCAACCAGATGCTCGAACTCCCCGTCGCACCCGAATTGCCGCAGACGCTCGACGATTTCGATCCCTCAACATTTTCCGCGCGGCGTATCTCGACCGGCACGCACTGTTTCGGCTGCACTGCCGGCACCGGCTCCAGTTGCGGCGGCGCGGTCGTGGCGAGCTAAAGCCGCACTTTTGTTTTACCGTCGCCACGCGAAATAACGTGCGAGATATTTTCTGAAAGGACGTAAGTTCGCCAGCACGGCGTCGAGGCCGGCGCGCTGTGTTACCTGTGTGAGCGTCGGGTAGACGTGAATCATTCCGCCGAGCGCGGAGGCGGAGAGGCGCTCCTTCATCGCCAGCACGACTTCGTGAATCAACTCGCCCGCGTGCGCTCCGATGATATGAGCGCCGACGATCTCGTCTTTGCGCCCGACGCAGACTAGCTTGGCGAACCCTTTGGTTTCACCTTCCGCCTGCGCGCGGTCGTTCTCATCAAACGTCGAGCGGTAGACGTGCACTTTCTCGTCGCCATACTTCTCGCGCGCTTCGCGCTCCGTTAACCCGACGCGCGCCACTTCCGGGTCGGTGTAAGTCGCCCACGGTACGACGCGAAAATCCGTCTTCTTCATCAACGGCCAGAAGAACAGCGCGTTGCGGACGACGAGCGCGGCTTCGTAAGCCGCCATGTGCGTGAACGGGTAATTTCCGGTCACGTCGCCCGCCGCGAAGATGTTCGCGCGCGTCGTGCGTAAGTAACTGTCCGTGACGATCCGGCGTGCGTCGTGACGAACACCGATTGCCTCAAGATTTAGTCCCTCTATATTCGGCGCACGTCCTGTGGCGACGAGTATTTCTTCGGCGCGCAACTCACGCCTGCTGTCGCCGTCTTCTATTGTTAAGACCTTCTGCCCCTCATTATCGCGTCGCGCGCCAACAGCTTTCGTTCTCAACAGAATTTCTAAACCTTCGATTCGTAGGAAATCTCCGAGCGCCGTGGAAACATCTTCATCCTCTTTCGGCAACACCCGCTCAGCCATTTCAACGACCGTCACGCGGCTTCCGAAACGCGCGAAGCATTGCGCGAGTTCAAGGCCGATAGGCCCGGCACCGAGCACGATGAGAGAGAGCGGCAGTTTCTTGAGATGAAAGACTTCTTCGTTGGTAATGAACCCTGTTTCTTTCAAGCCTTCGATGGGCAGGATGGATGGGCGCGACCCCGTCGCAATGCAAAAGCGCCGCGCCCGGAGAATGCGCTTATTACTTTCATTCCCCCCTTCTTCTATTTCCAACTCATCGGGCGAGATGAAGCGCGGCGTGCCGAAGATGATGTCAACGCCCATTCGGCGGAAACGTTCGGGCGCGTCGTGCTCTTCGATGATTTTAATTACCCGCTGGACGCGGTCGGTGACTGAAGCGAAGCCCGGCTCTTTGAACTGCCACCGGAGCGGAGCGAAACCGAACTCTTCCGCGCGCCGCACCTCCGCCGCGAAACGCGCCGAGCGAATCAAGGTCTTTGACGGCACGCAGCCCGTGTAAAGACAATCGCCGCCGAGGGCGCGCTTTTCGATCAAGCAGACGCGCGCGCCGAGTTCCGCCGCGCCGACGGCGGCAACCAGTCCGGCAGAACCGCCGCCGATGACAATCAAATCATAACCGGTCACGAAACTCTTTTAACGCCACGATGAGCCGCGCGATGTCGCTTTCGTTGTTGAAAAAGTGTGTGGCGACGCGAAACCCTTCGGGCTTGATCGTCACCGCGATGCCCCGCTCGCTCAAGTGCGAGATGACGTGCTTCGGATTCTCCGCTTCGACTAACGTTTCGGCGGAGCGCAACGCGTCATTCTTTAGCGGCGACAGCACCTTCCATCCGGCTTCCGTAAGACTCTCCGTCAAATGACGATTCAGTTGGAGCACGCGCCGCTCGATTGCTTCCATCCCGATCTCCGTGAGGTAACGGGTGGATTCGCCGAGCGCGAAGATGCCGGCGAAGTGCGGGCAGCCGATTTCGGAGCGCGCCCCGGCGTCGGTGCGTAGATGAAATCCGTCGTTGCGCATTTTGAACGGGTCTTCGACGCTCAGCCATCCGGCGACGCGCGGGCGCGTCCCTTCGAGCAACTCGCGGCTCATGTACACGAAGCCGGAGCCGTAGCCCGCGAACATCCATTTATGTCCGGTCGTACACAGCGCGTCAACGCGCATCCGCTTGACATCAATCGGAAACACGCCAGCCGACTGGCTCGCGTTGAGGACAAATTTGTGTCGCCCCTTGTTTCTCCCGATGTCTTCCGGGTCAAGGCGCAAACCATTTGAATACTGCACGTGGCTAAGGCAGATGACGCCGGTTTTGTCCGTCGTCGCTTCCAGCACGTCGTCAACATTGATTTCACCCTCGATTGATTTGACGAGGCGCACGTTCATTCCGCGATGCAGCCACGGGATGGTGGAGACGGGAAACTCAAGGTCGCACGAAACGACTTCACCGCTTTTTTCCAGCGCGTCAACGATCAAATTCATGCCGCTTGACGTGTTGGTGGTGAACGCGATTTCGTCCGGCTCAGCGTTAATCAGTTCGGCGATGCGCGCCCGTGCCCGCTCGCGTCGTTGCAGCCACTCGAACCAGCGCGCGTCGCCTTCGCGCATCAATTGTTCGTAGTACCCGGCGGCGGCTTCGGCCACAAAGCGCGGCACGGGGCCGGCTCCGGCGCTGTTCAGGTACGCGAGAGTTTTCGTTACCGGAAAATCCTCTCGCAACGACTCCCAGTTGATCTCACAATCTATCTTCCTCTTCGCTTCAGACATTTCCCTTCTCTCGACCTTTCATTTACTTGACGCTTCTACACAGGCAATCTATCTTCGTTTGCGATTCACAATTCCTGCACGCTGCTCTCGAAGGAGCTTTACCACATGTCATCGCAGCTTGTCGCCTCCCGTCCGGCGTGGACAATCCCCGGCTATTTGGAAACACGCGACAATCATCTACACGTCAACGGAATTGATGCGGTGCGCATGGCCGACGAATACGGCACGCCGCTTTACGTCTTCTCCGAGCCGCGCATCCGCCACAACATCGAGCGCCTGAAGCGCGCCGCCGAGGGGCTAAAGCACGCGGTCAAATTCTGCTACGCCTCGAAGGCCAACTCTAACATGGCCGTGCTCGTCGCCGTCCGCGACGCCGGGGGTGACATCGAAGTGAACAGCGGCGGCGAATTATACAAAGCTCTGAAAGCCGGTTTCCGTCCCGACCAGATCATCTTCAACGGCACGAGCAAAACAGATGTCGAGTTGGACGAAGCAATCCACGCCGGGATTTACTCGATTAACATTGACTCGATTTACGAAATCGAATTAATCGAAGCGGCGGCGCGTCGGGTCGGCAAACAAGCGCGCGTCGCGCTCAGGCTCGTCCCAGAAATCGGCACGCGCTCGCACCTCGGCTTGCAGACCGCGCTCTTGACCTCAAAGTTCGGCATCACCGCGTCCGAAGTGATGGGAGCTTTCCGGCGTGCCCTTCGTCACCCGGAATTGATTCACGTCGGCGGTATTCACATTCACGTCGGCTCGCAGACTCCTGATGTCGAGCCGTTCGCCGCCGCGTTCAAAGCGATGTGGGAACATCTCGCGCTGATTCATCGAGAGACCGGCCATGTGCTTGAGCACATCAATCTCGGCGGCGGCTTGCCTGTCAACTATCTCCGCGACCCGGCGCAGGCCGACCAACTTCCCACACACGAGCGCGAGATGCTCGGCGCTGATCTCGACCCAAGCGAAGTACTCGCCGGCGCTCTGCGCGCGGCGCGCGAATCGGCGCGTGCCGCCGGAGCTGAGCATCTGCTCGACAACATCACGCTCTTACTTGAACCCGGCAGAAGCATAATCGCCGACGCCGGACTCGTGCTCACGCGCGTCTGTAACATCAAGCGGCGGCCTGAGACCGGTGACGTGTGGCTGCTGACCGACGCGGGCTACAACCTTCTGCTCTCGATGAACAATTACAAATGGTATTACCACCTCATCTCCGCCGCGCGCGCCGACGAACCCCCCGCGACCGATTACAAAGTCGCCGGCCCGCTGTGCGACTCCGGCGACGTGTATTTCGACATTGAGCGCGGCGGGCGTCTGCCCGATTACCGCAAGCTCCCCGCGAACGCGCGGCCCGGCGAATTACTCGCCCTTCTCAACAGCGGCGCGTATTCTCTCGCGCAGATGTTTCCTTACAACGGTCGCCCGCTCCCCGCCGCCGTGATGGTGCGCGACGGCGGTCGTACCGACCTCATTCGCCGCCGTGATTCTTACGAAGACTTGATTACAAGCGACGTATGGTGAGCAGGAAGGCAAAAGTAAAAAGGCAAAAGGTAAAAGTGAAAGCCAAACAGCCAAGCTGAACTTTACTCGCACTCGCACCGTGAGTGGTTGACCATTGATGACGAAACCTGAAGTCTCAGCCAATGTCACACTGATTCGCGGACTCGGCCTTGTCGCCGCCGTCTCCATCGTCGTCGGCAACGTGATCGGGCAGGGCGTGTTCCTCAAGGCGCGCGTGATGACGTGTAACGTCGAGTCGCCCGTGACCGTCATCGCGGTGTGGGTTGGCGCAGGGCTTCTGTCGCTCGCCGGGGCGCTCACCTACGCAGAGTTGGCGGCGATGATGCCGCGCGCCGGCGGCGAGTACGTATTCGTGCGCGAAGCTTACGGGCGCGCGACCGGATTCCTCTACGGCTGGATGCAGATTTTCATCGCCAAGACCGGCTCGCAGGCGTCGCTCGCACTCGGCTTTGTGATCTTCCTGAAAAAACTTCTGCCCGCTGGCCTGCTTGATAACACTTACTTCACTTTCAATCTCGGCGGCTTTCAGATTCCCTTCGGCACCGCGCAGGTGCTGGCGCTCGGCATCATTGCTGTTGTGACACTGATTAACTGCGCCGCCGTTTCGGTGAGCGGCGGCGTCGCGTCGGTGTTGACGGCGATCAAGATTGCGCTCGTGCTCGCCATCGGCATCGGCGCATTCCTGCTGGCGAGCGGCGACTTCGGACACTTTACGGAAGCCAACGCGGGCGGGCGTTGCGAAGGAGTTGACGCGGCGGCGCGCGCCGGATTCGCGGGCTTCGGTGCGGCGATGCTCGGCGCGCTGTGGGCGTATGACGGCTGGAACAATCTGACGCTCGTCGCCGGCGAGGTGAAAAATCCGCAGCGCAATATCCCCATCGCTTTGATCGGCGGGATGGCGGTCGTCGCGTCGCTCTACATCTTCGCCAACGTCGCGTACTTTTATGTGCTGACGCCGACCGAGATTGCGAGCGTCCCGGCGGACGGCGCGGTGGCGACCGAAGTGGCGAGCCGCTTTCTCGGCGCGTTCGCCGTGAGTTTAATGGCGGCGGCGCTTCTCGCCTCAACCTTCGGCACGCTGCACACTTCGATTCTGACCGGCGCGCGCGTGCCTTACGCGATGTCGCGCGACGGTTTGTTCTTCAAAAATCTCGCGCGACTCTCTTCGCGCTCGCGCGTCCCCGTCGGCGCGCTCGTCGTGCAGGGAATCTGGGCAGGCATCCTCGCGCTCTCCGGCTCTTACGATAAGCTGACGGACTATGTGATTTTCGCGTCTTGGATTTTCTACGGACTGGCGACCGCATCCGTCTTTATCTTCCGCCGCCGGATGCCCGACGCCGAACGTCCCTACCGCGCGTGGGGCTACCCCGTCGTCCCCGCGCTCTTCCTACTCGTCACGGCATGGCTGCTCATCAACACCATTCTCACGACGCCCCGACAAGCCATCACTGGCCTGCTGCTGATCGCCCTCGGCCTGCCGGTCTATTGGCACTGGTCGCGTCGCACCGTTGTTCCAATGGATGGGGACACAACTGATGATTAAGCCTGAGCGCGCGAGAACTCCTCTCGCGGCGCGTGATTTTTATCAATACTGCGCTTTCACAAAGGCAATCATTATGAATTAAGGGATTGGTCAATTCATCTCTTATGTCCAATTCCCGCTGTTATTCAGCATAACCTCCTGCTGTGCTAAAGATTACTATAGAGTTCAAGAAAAAGAATCTTTGAAAATCTGAATAATTAGCGGCGGCGCTTGACGTGCGGCCAGCATCTGGAAAAACTCCTGGTGTCTTGCAGGTGTCTTAAGTCCACAACCACAAGGAGTC
>JBPCPQ010000322.1:0-3707 GCA_050999015.1 Pyrinomonadaceae bacterium
CCGACTCCGACGCCAAAGACTTACACCGCCTCGGCCACAAACGCCGACACGATTCGCTTCCTCGAACAGACGACGTGGGGGCCGACTTCCGCCGAAGCGGCGCGTGTGCAGAGCATGGGACTCCGCGCGTTCCTGAACGAGCAATTCGCGGCGTCAGCATTGAATTACCCGACGATGACACTGATGCCCGCCGATTCAAATTTGGGGTGTCCGGCAGGAAGCGCCGCGACGTGCGTGCGCGACAACTACTCGATGTATCTGCTGCAACGGCGTTTCTTCGAGAGCGCGATGTCGGGTCAGGATCAATTGCGGCAGCGCGTCGCGTTCGCGCTTCATCAGATTCTCGTCGTCTCGGGTCGTGACATCACACATCCGAGCCAGATGTCGCCCTACCTTCAGGTACTCGACCGCAACGCCTTCGGCAATTTCCGCCAACTCCTCTATGAGATGACGCTCAACGCCGGGATGGGTCGTTTCCTCGACGCCGCCGGCAACAACAAGAGCAACCCGAATGAAAACTATGCGCGCGAGATTCTGCAACTCTTCTCCATCGGCGTTGACGAGTTGAACCTCGACGGCACGCCGAAACTCGACGCCCAAGGCAAGCGCATCCCGTCATACGATCAAGAGGATGTGGACGCTTTCGCGCGCGTCTTCACGGGTTGGAACTTCGCGCCGGCGAAGCAGACGACGATTAACGGCACCGCGTACACCGTCACTAACTTCCACGACCCGATGACGGCGCGCGAGACCAATCACGACACGAATCAAAAGACGGTACTGGGCGGCGCGGTACTGCCGGCGAATCAGACGGCCGCGACAGAGTTGAACGCCGCGCTCGATAACATTTTCAACCACCCGAACACGGGGCCGTTCATCTCGAAGGGGTTAATTCAACATCTCATCACAAGTAACCCCAGTCCTACTTACGTCGAGCGCGTCGCAACCGTTTTTAATAACGATTGCAACGGACTGTACCCCGAAAGTTGTACGGGCGCGCGGGGCAATCTGAGGGCTGTCGTCCGCGCCATCCTACTTGACCCGGAAGCGCGCGGCGACATCAAGAATGATCCGAATTACGGTCGGCTGCGCGAGCCGGTGCAGTTCATCAACAACATTCTGCGCGCCTTCAACGCGAAGTCGTTCGACAAGACGACGGTGAGCGACGGCTACCTCAACCCGCAAGCTTCGACGCTCGATCAGGATGTGTTCAGACCGGCGACCGTGTTCAGTTACTATCCGCCCGACTATGAAGTGCCGGGCACAAAACTCCTCGGCCCCGCCTTCGGCATCCTCTCGACTTCGACGGCGCTCAGGCGCGCGAACTTCGTCAACACCATCGTCTATTCAGGCATCGCCAAATCGTCCGACCCGATGACGGGTAACGCACCGACGGGCACGTCGCTCGACCTCGCGCCGCTCGAAGCCCTCGCGGGTGATCCCGCGCAACTCGTGAACGCGCTCGACACGTTTCTGATGCACGGAAGAATGTCGGCCTCAATGCGAACGACCGTCACGAACGCCGTGACAAGCATCCCGACTTCGGACGCGAGCTACGCACGCAAACGCGCGCAGGTGGCCGTTTACCTTGTCGCAACATCCTCACAGTATCAGGTGGAAAGATAAGCTTATGACATCATCACGCAGAGATTTTCTCCGGCAAACTTCATGCGCTTTGGGCGCGACGGCCTTCGCCGCCGGTATTAAGGGCTTCGGCCTCATCAACGCGCTGGCGCAAAGCACGGCGGCGACCGACTACAAAGCGCTCGTCTGCGTCTTCCTCAACGGCGGCAACGACGGCAACAACACCATCATGCCTTACGACGACTACCTGAGCGCCGGCGGCTACAACGCCGTGCGAAGCGCGGCACAACTCGCCGTGCCGCAATCGAGCCTTTTGCAGATTTCGCCGACGAGTCAGGGCGGACGTAAGTTCGGATTTCATCCGGGTCTTTCGCCCGAAGTGGCGACGCCCGGCGCGGCGAAGGGTCTGCTCGAGCTTTGGAATCAGCAAAAGGTTGCCGTGATGTGTAACGTCGGCCCGCTCGTCGAGCCGCTGACAAGAGACACTTACCGGAGCGGCACCGGACGCCGACCCGTCCAGCTTTTCTCCCACTCCGATCAGGTTGGCATCTGGCAAACATCCGTCGCGGACAGCGTATCGCAAACCGGCTGGGGCGGGCGCACCGCCGACCGTATCGCTTCGTTGAATGGCTCGGCGACGTTCCCGCAAATTCTCTCCGTCGCCGGGATAAATGTTTTCTCAAGAGGAGAGAACACACGCCCGCTCGGAATTTCCGACTCGCGGACTCCGCTCAGTTCAGTATTGCCGCTGAGCATGAGCGGTTCGACCGGCGAAGTAACCTCGCGCCGCGCGGCCTTCGACGCGCTGCGCAACTCCGACCTCGGCGCGTTGCTCGTCAAAGCGTCAAGCGATACGACCAACCAAGCTCTTCAGACGAGCGCGGCGCTGGCGAGCGCCAACTCGACGCTCACCACGAGCTTCCCCGACACGACGCTCGGTTATCAACTCGAACAAATCGCGCGCGTCATCAAGTTGCGCGACACGCTCGCGGTGAAGCGCCAGATTTTCTTCTGCTCGCTCGGCGGCTTCGACACGCATAACAATCAGGGAAACCAGACCGGCAGCCAAGCCAATTTGCTCACGCAGGTCAGTCAGGCGATGCGTGCCTTCTACGACGCGACCGTCGAACTCGGCATCCCGAACCAAGTCACGACCTTCACGCTGTCTGACTTTGGTCGCACCTTCCAGCCCGCCGGCACGGGCGGCGCGGTCGGCTCGGATCACGGCTGGGGCAATCATCAATTGATGATGGGCGGCGCGGTGCGCGGCGGCGACTTCTACGGAGCGTACCCGACGCTTGCGCTCGGCGGCCCCGACGACACCGACTCACGCGGGCGCTGGATTCCGACAACGTCCGTCGAGCAGTACGCCGCGACGCTCGCCACTTGGTACGGATTGTCCGCGAGCGATCTGCCGATTGTATTTCCCTTCATCGGGCGGTTTGCGACATCGAATCTCGGCTTCCTGATGTAATGTGCCGCGTTCAGGAAAAATCTTGTGGCAGAAACCCGCCCGTCAGCAAGCGCGTTATTCTGTTACGCCTGAGACGCCGTAGCTTCCGCGCGGCTTCTGTCCTTGTTACTGGCGCGCAATCTTACTGCTTATGCTTCACAAGATTCCCACCATCAATCAACTGAAGCTTACGGTTACTTTCCTGTTCGTTGCCGCAGGCGTCGCACTTCTATTTTCCGATCACATCATAAACAGTAATGTTCACGCCCGTTCATCCGGCCCGGACGCGGGATTCACGAACGCCCCCGGCGAGTTGAACTGCGACGATTGCCACGTCAACACCAACGGCCCCGGCACGGGAGCGTTGAGCATTCTCGCCCCGCAGGTTGAGGTGCCGGGGCAGACGTATCAAATCACTGTCAGCCACACGAACACCGACCCGACGCGCAAGCGCTGGGGCTTTCAACTCACGGCGCTCGACGACATCAATCAGAAAGCCGGGAGCCTCGAGCCGCTCGACGCCTTAACGCAGACGCTCGACAACAAAGGCCCATTTCCCAGCCGGCAATACATTGAGCACACTTCGGGCGGGACGTTCTTCGGACAGGGCGGCGGCGCGAGTTGGACATTCAAATGGACGGCACCGCCGGCGGACGCCGGGCCGGTGATG
>JBPCPQ010000421.1:0-3943 GCA_050999015.1 Pyrinomonadaceae bacterium
CGAGGAAGTTTATGGAAAAGATGTCCCGGCGTCGGTTACTCCGCACAATCTCCGCCGCGCCAATCGCGCACATATTCGGGCGGAAAGTGTCGGGCAAAGTCTCAACTCCCGCGACCAAACCGACGGACATACACGTCGAGGAAGTTCGGTTAGATTACGAAGATCACTTGTACCGCGCTCCGTACAAGTTCGGCGGCAGGACGGTGGATCGCGTGACGATTCTCAACGTCAACTGCGTGGTCAGCACCGCGCGGGGGCGAACGGCGAAGGGTTTCGGCTCGATGACGATGGGCAACGTCTGGTCGTTCCCGTCTCGCGTCATGACCTACGACGCCACGCTCGGCGCGATGAAAGCGCTCGCCGAAAAGATTGTGAGAATCACTTCCCCATACAAACAGCTTGGTCATCCTGTTGACATCAATTGGGCGCTCGAACCCGCATACCTCAAAGCGGCGGAAGAAGTCTCGCGCGAACTCCGGCTGGCCGAGCCGATCCCGAAGCTTTGCACGCTCGTCACGGCGAGCGCGTTCGACGCGGCCATCCACGACGCCTTCGGCAAGGTACACGGCGTTAGCTGCTACCACACCTACGGGCGCGACTTCATGTCGCATGATCTTTCGCGTTATCTGGGGGCCGATTTCAAGGGACATTACTTAGACCGATATGTGCTTAAAGAGCCGAAGCCGCGAACGTGGCTTTACCACTCTGTAGGCGGCGGCGATCCCATCACGGAGGCGGATGTCGTCGCGCGAATCGGCGACGGCCTACCCGAAACGCTCGGCGAATGGATCGCACACAACGGCATTACGCATCTCAAGCTCAAACTCAACGGCGGCGATTTGCGGTGGGATGTCGAACGAGTTGTGCGAATAGACCGAACGGCCGCCGACACGATGGCGCGGCGCGGGGTGAAGGAGTGGCACTACTGTCTCGACTTCAACGAGAATTGTCCGAACGTCACTTACCTGATGGACTTCCTGCGGCAGATTAAAGCGAAGATGCCCGCCGGATTCGAGCGCATTCAGTATATTGAACAACCCACCGCGCGCGATCTCAAGAAGAACCGCGATAACGTCATGCACGAAGCGGCGAGGCAGCGCCCCATTGTGGTTGACGAGTCACTGACTGATCTCGAAAGTCTGTTATTGGCGCGGGAGATGGGCTACACAGGCGTGGCGCTCAAGGCTTGCAAGGGTCAAAGCCAGGCGCTTTTGATGGCGGCGGCGGCGCAGCGCTATGGAATGTTTCTTTGCGTGCAGGACCTCACCTGTCCGGGTGCTTCGCTGATTCACTCGGCAGGTCTCGCCGCTCATACGCCCGGCGTCAAGACCATCGAAGCCAACGCGCGTCAATACGTGCCGGCGGCCAACCGACGGTGGGAGAAACAATTCCCCGGCCTCTTCCGCATCAGCGACGGCACAATGCGAACGGAGTCGCTGAACAAACCGGGACTGAGCGCCGTACCGACATAAATTTGGTGATTACTCAGAAGTGATAGGTAAATCGTAACAGGTGATTCGCCGCGTAGGAAAATCGCCCGCCCTTTTACGCTTCAAAAACAAATATAAGTTACGCGGTTCGAGTTAAGAGTGACGGCTTGAGCCGTTAATTGCGACCGGCGAATCATCACGCCTGAAGGCGTAACTCTGAACCTCTCTTAACTGCGTAACTTCCAATAATTTTCGTAGCGCGGCACTCTCAGGCGGCGAAGGCTTCGCGCAAAATTTTCAAGCTCTTGGGTACGGCGCTTGACGGGTCTTCCTTGCCCTCCATTTCCAGCGAGACGTAGCCGTTGAAGTTCACGCGCCGCAGGATCGCGGCCAAGCGCGGGTAATCAAGGTCGAGTGTGTACCACTCGCCGCCGCCGTAGTAAGTCTTAGCCTGTACGATGTTGGCGTAGGGCGCGAGTTTCTCGAATTGCGGATAGGGATCGCCGACGAAGTTCCCAGTGTCGAGGTTGATGCCCAGCCACGGAGACTCAATCGCCTTGAAGATGCGCAACAGGTCGTCGGGGTAGGTCGTCAATCCCCAATGGTTTTCCAGCGCCAGCATGACGCCCGCCTTCTCTGCCGCCGGTAAGCACTCGGCGATGGAATCAACACACCATTTGATCGCGTCGTCTTTCGTATAGCCGGGCAGTGGCGGTTCGATGCCTTTAGCTTTCATCAGTTCGTCGAAGGATTTGATGGTTTTCCAGCGGCCCGAATTGAGGCGGACGCAGGGAATACCCATCTGATGCGCCAAGTCAATGCACCTCTTAGTGTGCTCGATGTGTTTCCGGCGCTCGGCCTGATCGGGTGAAATAAAGTCTTGATGAATGGACAGCATCATCAGGTCTAAACCATTGACGAAAGCCGCCCGTTTCAGCTTGTTGAGATAAGCTTGAGACTCCTCCGCCATCTGCCGGTGGAGAATCTCCACTCCGTCGAAACCCAGCCGCGCGGCGTCGTCAATCACTTTCTCAATCGGATACTTCTCAGTCTTGAAATGCCAGTATGAATAGGTCGAGACGCCGAGGCGAATGTTGCGCCGCGCGGGCGCAGGCTGCGGGGTTTGACGGGGCGACGCGGCAGGGCAGAGCGTCGTCGCGGTCGCGTACATGCCCCCCATGAGTATGGCACGCCGGGATGTTTTCATCTGTTCCTCCTTCAGTGATTCAGAGCATAATTTCGGCAGCTTTCGGGTAGCTGCCGGCAGTGTAGTCACGGTCGTAGTGATGTTATGAAGCTGTCGCCCCGGCTCTCGTATGAGCCGCGATAAACTCATCTCGCGCATAATACTGACGAAGGAGCGACGACGACTTATTGTCGCGCTCGTTTCCGCGCTCGTCAACAAACGATTAGTTACCGCGACATGGCAGACAGCGTGCCCCATCGCCGAGAATCACATCACGTAAGCGATGATATTCGCTGCTTCTACTCCCAATTCACAAGCGATGTGCTCGTCGGCTTAGAGGCCGGCGGATATAAGCACACGCCTCACCGCGAGTTCCTCGAAAGCTTTGACCATCAGGTGCCGCCGCAAGAATTATCATTTGGGTAAACTCGGCCAGGCGTAATAATTTTTACCTTCCTCCGAGGCTCAGTCGAGACAAGCGTTTCCTATATGCGGTCCACGCCGGCGGCGGCGCAAGACCCCTCGCTCCAATCAGATGAGGGCAATGCGCCGCACGTATCGTCTCACGCCTTCGACCGGTTCCGCCGGGGGGCGGTCAGATAGGCGGTGAGCGCGGGGACGTCCACCACGAGCGGGCGGCTGCGCTCATATCGAACAAGTCCGTGTCGGCGAAGCTTACCCATGGTGACACTAACGTGCGAACGGTTCATCGCGGCCATCTTCGCCAACTCTTCGTGGCCGACGTGTAAGGGAACTTCGTTCGTCCCCTCGGTGTGTTGCTGGCCGGGCGTGGCCGCGAGTTGGAGCAGGAGTTTCCCCAGCCGCTCTTCCGCGCCGCGGTGCGCGAGCACGCCCACGCGGAGTTTCATGTCGCTGAGTCGCTCGCAGAAGGTAAAGGTTAAGTCTATCAGCGCGCCCGTGTTCTTCTGTAAATAGCCCACGAAGTCGCTGTGCCTGATCTCAAGCACCTCGCTCTCGATGACCGCCCGCCCCGTCGTGTGCCGCACCCCCTGCTCCTGTGAGCAGAAACATAATTCGCCGAACGGCTCGCCTTTTTCGATCACCTGCATGATGACTTCATTACCCTCGGAATCGCCCGACATCACCATCACTTGGCCGCGGCGGAGGAAATAGATGCGATCTGCACGGTCGTCGGGGTGCCAGATGTCTGCGCCTTTGCGGTAACGCTTAATCCGGCCCAACGAATCGCCTTCGGGCAAGCGTTCGAGCGCGAGGCCCGTCAGGTTTTGACAGGGCAGATGGTTAGAGAATCGTAGCCGCTCGTTTTTCGTCATACCGGCATTCTACAACGGTGTGGGCTGGTTTT
>JBPCPQ010000030.1:0-5920 GCA_050999015.1 Pyrinomonadaceae bacterium
TTCAATTCCGGCGTGATTTCGTTGACGACGGGAATCACGTTCACCGTGTCATCGGTCTTAACAGGAGCGCCGCTCTCCGTCTTGTCGCCACGACGACCCAGCAGGCCATCAACATCGGATAGAAGAACGAGAGCATCGGCGTCGAGCTTACTCATCACGAGCGCCGCAAGGCGGTCGTTATCACTGAAAACGCGCGTGCGTCCCTCGTCGAGATATTGGAGTTCGGCAATTGACACAGCGTCGTTTTCGTTGACGATGGGCAGCACATTGAGTTTGAGCAGTTTTTCCATTGTGCGGCGCAGTGTCGAATAACGCCCCCGGTCAGTGAAATCGTCCTCGGTCAAAAGCACCTGTGCGATTTTCACCCCGCCCGCCCCGAAAAGCCTTTCGTAGGCGTGCATCAAAAGACTTTGGCCGACCGCCGCGCACGCCTGACGCATCACCACATCACCGAGACGACCAGGTTTCAGTTCGAGATGCCGCGCCCCTAAGCCCACTGCGCCGGACGAGACGAGCACCACCTGACGGCCCTCGCGTTTGAGATTGATAAGGGAATTGACGAGCGGCTCAAGATGTCCGCTGGACACCTGACCGCCCGCGCCGGTGACGACGCTTGTCCCCAGCTTAACGACAATGCGGCGCGCGGCTCTCAACCGCTCACGCGCCGCACCGGTTTCAGGTCTCCCCGTTTTCTCCACAACTTCTCAGGCTCGAACAAATGGGCCATCAGCTATTATCTATCAGCAGACAGCACCAATCGCCGGCCAATGAAAACTGAAAACTGTCTCAGTTCGCCGCCTTGTCAACGAGCTTATTCGTCGAAAGCCACGGCATCATCGCCCGCAACTGCGCGCCGACGCGCTCGATGCGATGCTCTCGTGATTCAGCCTCCAACTGCTTGAAGCGCGATTTGCCGTTGCGGTTCTCCTTCATCCACTCCTGCGCGAAAGCCCCCGACTGAATCTCGGCCAGCAATCCCTTCATACGGTTTTTCGTCTCGTCGTTGACGACGACGGGGCCGCGCGTCATGTCACCGTACTGCGCCGTGTTTGAAATCGAGTAACGCATCTCCGAGATGCCGCCTTCGTAGAGTAGGTCAACGATCAATTTCATTTCGTGGAGACACTCGAAGTAAGCCATCTCCGGCGCGTAGCCAGCCTCGACGAGCGTCTCGAATCCGGCTTTGATGAGTGAAGTCAAACCGCCGCACAACACCGCTTGCTCGCCGAACAAATCCGTCTCCGTCTCTTCACGGAAATTCGTTTCGATAATCCCGGCGCGACCACCGCCAATCGCCGAAGCATAAGCCATTCCGATTTG
The DNA here is from genome assembly GCA_050999015.1 of Pyrinomonadaceae bacterium. Lineage (GTDB taxonomy): Bacteria > Acidobacteriota > Blastocatellia > Pyrinomonadales > Pyrinomonadaceae > JBPCPQ01. The sequence continues at coordinate 1,321 of JBPCPQ010000030.1, forward strand.
TTTGGCGTCGCCGGTCGGGTCCTGATGCACGGCGAGCAGGCACGGCACGCCCGCGCCCCGCGTGTACTCGCGGCGGACGAGATGCCCCGGACCCTTCGGCGCGACCATGAAGACGCTCACTTCCCCCGGCGGCTTGATGAAACCGTAGTGAATCGAGAAGCCGTGCGAGAAGGCGAGATACTTGCCGGGAAGCATTGCCTCGGCTACGTCCCGGGCGTAAACGTCCGGGGCTTGTTCGTCCGGCACGAGCATCATCACAATGTCCGCATCCTTCGCCGCCTGCGCGACCGGAAGCGTCTTCAGACCCGCCGCTTCGGCCTTCGCGCGCGAAGGAATATCTGGGCGCAAACCCACCGTGACGTTACACCCGGATTCGCGCAAATTGTTCGCCTGCGCGAATCCCTGACTGCCGTAACCGATGACCGCAATTCGTTTCTCGCGCAGAACATTTAAGTTCGCGTCTTTGTCATAAAAAACTTGCATCTCTTACTCCTCTTCCGAAAAAATCAATCTGTTCAACTTGTCCGCTTACTCAACTCCAGTGGCTGCCATCACGCTTTCGTCATCCGCACTTTCTTTACCCGTCGCTGAAAGTCTCCCGATGGCGATGAGGCCGCTGCGCGTGACGTGGCGAATACCGATTGGCCGCAGCAATTCTATAAAGGATTCAACCTTCTCCTTGTTACCCGACGCCTCGATAATCATGTGCGTGTGTGAAATGTCCACGACTTTGGCGCGAAAGATTTGGACGAGACTCAGGATTTCCTGACGCCCTGCGCCCGGTTCGGCAGCCACGTCAATCAGCGCCATCTCACGCTCGATGTGCGGGCGCATCGTCACGTCCTCAACCTCACGCACGCGCGCCAGTCGCTCACACTGCTTCACGATCTGCTCAATCGTCCGGTCTTCGCCGCGCGTCACAATCGTCACCCGCGACCACGCCGGATCAAGCGTCTGCCCGACCGAGATGGTCTCGATGTTGAACCCGCGCGAACTGAACAACCCGACGATGCGCGAAAGCTCGCCCGGCTGGTCGGCGACGACGATGGAAAGCGTGTGACGCATCAACGAATTTTGGATTTGCGATTGCCGATTTTCGATTTCAGAACTGCGTTGGATGAGCTTTGCTTACAATCGCAAATCGCAAATCCAAAATCGCAAATCACTTACACTCCTTCGCTATGAACAATCATGTCGCGCGAGTTGCCGCCGGCGGGGACGATGGGGAAGACGTTTTCTTCCTTCGACACCACCACGTCAATCACCGCGACGCCTTTGTAGTTGAGTCCGGCTTCGAGCACGTCATGGAGTTCTTCTGGGCGCGTCGCACGGAATGCTCCCGCGCCGTAGGCTTCGGCGAGTTTCACAAAATCGGGCGCGATGGAAATATCAACCTCGGAATACGTGCGGTCATAAAACATCTCCTGCCACTGCCGCACCATGCCCAAATAGCCGTTGTTCATAATCAGAACCTTGATCGGCAGGTTGTACTGCACGGCGGTCGAGAGTTCTTGATTTGTCATCTGGAAGCCGCCGTCGCCGACCACCGCGACGACGAGTTGGCCGGGGAGCGCGAGTTGCGCGCCGAGCGCCGCAGGTAGGCCGAATCCCATCGTGCCGAGGCCGCCGCTCGTGATCCATTGCCGCTCGCGCATGAACGGATAGAACTGCGCCGCCCACATCTGATGCTGCCCGACATCCGTCGTAATGACCGCTTCACCGCCCGTCAATTGATGCAATTCGCGCATCACCGTCTGCGGCTTGATTTGATCCCGCGACCCGGAAAATCTGAGCGGCTGTTCGAGTTGCCACCCGCGCAGTGAGTTCCACCAATGTTCACGCCGCGCCTGACTCGCTTCAATCTCCGCGCTTGTACATGACTTTGCTTCGATGGTTAACGCTTCGAGCGCCTCGCGCGCGTCGGCGGCAAGCGCCAAAGCTGGAGCGACGTTCTTGCCGATGTTGGCCGGGTCAATGTCAATGTGGACGATCCGCGCGTGCGGCGCGAACGTCGCCAGTCTTCCGGTCACGCGGTCGTCGAAGCGCACGCCGACGGCGATCAACAAATCGCTCTCCGCGACCGCCATGTTCGCGGTGTATGTGCCATGCATGCCGAGCATACCGAGACACAAAGGGTGCGCCGAAGGAAAACCGCCGAGTCCCATCAGCGTGGGCGTCACCGGTATCTTCAAGGCTTCAGCAAACCCCTTCAGCGCCGCGCCCGCGCCCGAATTGACGATGCCGCCGCCAACGTAGAGCACCGGGCGCTCGCTCTCAATGATCGCCCGCGCGACGCGCTTCGTCGTTGCCGGATCAGGGAGCTTTCTCTCATCACGACAGGGAAACGAGATGTGATCGAGGCGCGAATATGAGCAGCGCTGTGCCGACACGTCCTTCGGAATATCAATCACGACCGGCCCCGGACGTCCCGTCCGCGCGAGATGAAACGCTTCATGAACCACCGCCGCGAGGTCGCGCACGTCGCGCACGAGATAGTTGTGCTTGACGCAGGGCCGCGTGATGCCGACCGTGTCCACCTCCTGAAACGCATCGGTGCCGATCATCGCGGTCGGCACTTGTCCGGTGATAACGACGACGGGCGTCGAATCCATATAAGAGGTAGCGATGCCGGTGACGGCGTTCGTCGCGCCGGGGCCGGAGGTGACGAGCGCGACGCCGACCCGACCCGTCGCGCGGGCATACCCATCCGCCGCGTGAACCGCGCCCTGCTCGTGGCGGACGAGGTAGTGTGTAACTCGTTCGCGCGCCCGCCACAGTTCATCATAGATGTGAAGCACCGCGCCGCCCGGATAGCCGAAGATGTGCTCGACACCTTCGTACACCAGCGCCTCGATCAAAACCTCCGCGCCGCGCGGACACTCCGCGTCGCCCGTAGAGAGGGCGAGTTCGGGCGTCGAATTGAGTTGTTGCGTAGCCATTGTTTATTCAGGGTGCGTACAAAAAAAGGCTTGAGTACGCCGCCCATTTCTCGCCGCATCGCGGCGGTTGATTTTAGCCGTGTGCTTTAGCGCACGGTTTGGTGTGGCAATTTGTCAATCTCGTCGCGTCAGCGACGATTGAACAATCAGTTCAATCTTGCTCAGTCGTCGCTGACGCGACGTGGTGATTCGCTTACTTGACGTTCCCGGCGTTGAAACGCCGGGCTAAATTCATGGTGCCGCGACGCGGCGGATTTAAGCACAGCCTCTTTTTGACTCAACTCACTTAGCCGGCGGGGCATTAACCGGCAGAGGTTTCTTCGCGCGCGCCGGAACGATCTTGACGAACCGCACCTGCCACTCTTCAGCCAGCCGCCCCACTTCTTCAGCTTCGGCGTGCTGCTGGCCTTCGACGAGAGCATTCTGATAACTACCCAGAAGCTCGCGCAGATTCTTTTCGTCAACTTCATCCACCGATTCGAGCGAGACCAGCGCGCCGGTGGCGAGACGACGCTTGATTGCTTCCGCCGTCAGACCGAGTTGTTCGTCAGTTAAAAGATAGACGACACCGCCGGTCATGCCGGAGCAGAGCCACGGCCCCGGATCGCCGAGCACGAGGCCGCGACCCGATGTCTGATATTCAAAGGCGAAGCCTTTAATGTTGGCGCGCGTCGCAAGATGTCCCAATTCGTCGCGGACTGCTCCGCGCAGGCGCCCGCCGATAATCAGGTCTGCGCCCGAAAGGCGAATGCCGGCGCGCGAATCGGCGTCGCCCTGCACGATGAACAGTCCGGCCTGTGCGCCGTAGCCAAAACATTTTCCGACCGAGCCATCAACGCGCACGCCGTCGTGATTCACTCCCTTGAGAATGACGATGCGCCCGCCCGAAGCGCCCTTTGCCGCGCCGTCCTGCACGCCGCCCTGCACGAAGATGTCCACGCCGTCGGAGTTGAAAGCGCCGAGGCCGTTGCCCGGCACCGAGCCTTCGCTGAAATTCAGCAGCGCGCGTTTGAAGTTCAGCGTGCTCTTCACTGCACCGTTGCCGTTGGTGTGCGACTCGAACTCCGCGTTGACGCGCGCTAATTTTCCGGCGAGATGAGTGCCGAGCGCACGGTCGGTGCTTGAAACATAGGCATCGTCGAAGATCACGACCTCTTTGCCGGCTTCGGCCAACTCGACCACCGAGCGCGAGATAACGCGCGTCAGCGATGTGAGCGAGCGTCGTGCCCGCCCGATTGTCGGCTCATACGCGCTCGTACACTGCGCGCACGCCTCTTCCGGTCTGAGCAGCCATTCCAGATCAACCCGCTCACACTCGCGTACTTGTTCGAGCAGATCAACGCGCCCGATCAGTTCGCTCGTGCGCGCGAGGCCGAGCCGCGCCGTCTCGCGCTTAATCTCATCTTTGACGCCCGAAAAGAAATTCACGAGATGCGCGGTCGCGCTTTCATACTCGCGCGGCTTGAAATGTTTCTGCCCATTAGCGAGCGCCTCTTCGGGCGTCTTCAACTGACTGGTGATGCCGACGTGACACGTGCCGGTGTTGCACTCGCGGCAACTAGTGCAGCCAATCGCCGCCATTGCCATTGTCGCAAACCCGACGCGATCCGCGCCGAGCAGCATCAACTTGACGACATCGCGCCCCGACTTCACGCCGCCGT
>JBPCPQ010000232.1:0-15503 GCA_050999015.1 Pyrinomonadaceae bacterium
GTGGAAACGGGAAGAACGCTGGCGGACAATGGGCTAAGCATCGTGGAAACGATTACGGAATCAACCGGGCGCTTGGTCGTCAACCGCGCCAGTTATCAACTCAAGGCCGAAGCGGTCGCAGAACTTATCGGCGCGCTCGGCGCGGCGCTCGAAAGTGGAACGAGGAAAGCGTGATCGAAGTAATTAGGAGCCATGACACGACGCGCCGGCATCATAAGCTGAGCGCGATCAAGGGGCGTAACGTCGCGCTTGATGCAGAGCTGATGGCGACGGTGGCGGCGATTATTGAAGACGTGCGACGGCACGGCGACGCCGCGCTCGTTGACTACACCGCGCGGTTCGACGGCGTGCGTTTGCGACGAGAAGACTTGCGAGTTGACGAAGCGGCGTTGCGCAAATCGGCGGCGCGCACTGACGGGCGCGTACACGAAGCGTTGCGCGAAGCCATTAAGAGAGTGCGAGATTTTCACGAGCGCGAGCGCGTCGAGTCGTGGGAGATTGAAGGCGCGCGCGGTGTGCGGCTCGGCCAGCGCATCACGCCGATTGAAAGCGCCGGGTTATACGTGCCGGGCGGGACGGCGAGCTACCCTTCGTCGGTCGTGATGAACGTCGTCCCGGCGCAGGTTGCAGGTGTCGGGCGTCTCGCGGTGGTGACGCCGCCGAGGACACTCGCCGAAACTCCGGCGGTAGCGGCGGCGCTGCTGGAATTAGGTATCACGGAAATTTATCAGGTCGGCGGCGCGCAGGCCGTCGCGGCGCTCGCCTACGGAACGGAGACGATCCCGCGCGTCCATAAAATCACGGGGCCGGGGAACAAGTACGTTGCGGCGGCGAAGAAGCTAGTGTTCGGCGCGGTCGGCATTGATTCAATCGCCGGGCCGAGTGAGGTGGTGGTGCTCGCAGACGAAACCGCACGCGCCGATTACGTGGCCGCCGATCTGCTCGCGCAGGCCGAGCACGGCGCGGACGCTTCGGCGGTGCTTATCACGACTAGCAATAGTCTGGCCGACGAGGTTCACGGGGAGGTAGTGAGGCAAACGGAGACGCTGCCGCGTTGCTCTGTCGTCGCGCGCTCGCTCAACGACTACGGCGCAATTATCGTTGCGAATGATCTCAAGGAAGCGTGCGAGTTAATCAACGACTTAGCGCCGGAGCATCTGGAAATCATGACGCGCGATGATGATGAAGCGGCGCGACGTGTGCGCCACGCCGGGGCGATTTTCTTCGGCGCATATTCGCCAGAAGCGGTCGGCGATTACTTCGCCGGCCCGAACCACGTACTCCCGACCGGCGGCTCGGCGCGCTTCTCGTCCGCGCTCGGCGTCAACGACTTCGTCCGTCGCACCAGCATTATTCGCTACACCGAAGATGAATTAAACCAGACCGCACCAATGATCGCCGCGCTCGCGCACGCCGAAGGTCTCGACGCTCACGCGCGCTCGGCGTTGATAAGGAAAGAAGCGGGCAGCAGGCAGCAGGCAGCATAAAGCGAAATTCAAACTAAATGCTTTTTCTACTGCCCTCTGCCTACTGCCTGCTGCCTGCTCGATGAGGAATCCGCTCGACCAAATCAAGCCGCGTGTGCGCGAGTTGCGCGCATATACGCTCACGCCTGATCGCGGAAGGATAAAGATCAATCAGAACGAAAATCCGTGGGACGCGCCCGCGTGCATCAAGGGGGAGACGATGCGGCGCTTACAGGATCGCGCGTGGTCGCGTTACCCGGATTTTGTGCCGGCGAGCTTGCACGAGAAACTCGCGCGATTCTCCGGCTGGAAGCCGGATGGGGTGATCGCCGGCAACGGTTCAAATGAATTGATTCAGGCGCTGCTGATGGTAACAGTCGGTGAAGGGAAGCGCGTGTTGATTTCTGAGCCGACGTTCGCGCTTTACCGGCAGGTGACGACGGTGCTCGGCGGCGAAGTCATCAGTGTTCCGCTGACTCCGGAGTTGAACTACGACACGGAAGCGATAGCGCGGGCGGTTACTGAGGGCGAACCGCACGTAACGATTATCTGCTCGCCGAACAACCCGACGGGCTGCCGGATGGATGAGGCCGCGCTCGAAGAACTTCTAAACTTATCGGGGGGGGTGATCGCCGTTGACGAGGCGTATTTCGAGTTTGCGGAGTACACGGTTGTGCCCCTGCTTGAACGGCACCGAAACCTCGTGGTGTTCCGCACGTTCTCGAAAGCGATGGCGATGGCGGCGTTGCGCGTCGGGTATCTTTTGGCCGCGCCGGAGTTGGCGCGCGAGATCGGCAAGGCGGTGCTACCCTATAATCTCAATGCCGTGTCGCAGGTCGCCGCTGAGGTCGCCGTCGAGATGTACGAGACCGAGATAAGGCCGCTCGTTGATGAAATTACTTGTGAGCGTGAGCGATTGTACGGTGAGTTGAAAAAGATTCGGGGGCTTGCGCCCGTTCGCTCGGAGGCGAATTTCATGGTCGTCCGCTCAAACATCGAGCCGCGCCGCGTTTTCGCCGAGTTACTTTGCCGCGACATTCTGATCCGCGATGTGAGCGGCTACCCGATGCTTAAAGAGTATTTCCGCCTCAGCGTCGGCACGCCCGAAGAAAACGACACGTTGATTGCGGCGTTGCGGGAGATTTTCGGAAAGGATGAGAAGTAGATGTCAGATGTTAGATGTCAGATGTCGGCCAAAGGCTAACTTCTAATATCTAACATCTGACATCCAACATCTGTTTTGTCATGACTACTCAACTACAAACATCGGCGCGCGTCGGAGAGGTGAAGCGGAAGACGAATGAGACGGATGTGCGCGTGCGTCTGACGCTGGACGGGAGCGGGGGGGCGAGCGTTTCAACCGGGGTCGGGTTTCTCGATCACATGCTCCAGTTGTTCGCGCGGCACGGGTTGTTTGATCTGGAAATCGAGTGTCGCGGCGACTTGGATGTTGACGATCATCATTCGGTCGAAGACGTGGCGATTTGTCTGGGGCAGGCGCTCGCGCAAGGCTTGGGCGACAAAAAGGGAATCGCGCGTTACGGCATGAGCGTCGTGCCGATGGATGAGGCGCTGTGCCGCGCCGTAATTGATTTGTCGGGGCGCTTTTCTCTCGTTTCTGCAGTCGAGACTAGACGGCAAAATATCGGCAACTTTTCAGTTGAACTGGCCGAACATTTCTGGCGGTCGTTCGCCGAAGCGGCGCGGTGCAATCTGCACATTGACTGTCTGCGTGGGCGCAATACGCATCACATCTTAGAAGGGACTTTCAAAGCCACGGCGCGCGCGCTGCGACAGGCAGTCGAGCGTGACGCGCGCGTCGAAGGCGTGTTGAGTACGAAGGGGGTTTTGTAGAATCGTGATGCACCCGCAGGCGAGAGTAGCGATTATTGATTACGGCGTCGGCAATCTGCGCTCCGTCGAAAAAGCTTTCGCGGCGACCGGCAGCGAGGCCATCGTCAGCGACGACGAACGGGTGCTCCGCGAAGCGGAGCGGTTGGTGCTGCCCGGCGTCGGCGCGTTTCGCGCGTGCATCAATGCGTTAAGCGAGCGCGGCTTTGATCGTCTCGTGCGCGAGCGGGTCGAGGCGGGGACGCCGCTGCTCGGCGTGTGCGTCGGAATGCAGATGCTTTTCGACGAATCGGAAGAGTTCGGCCAGACTGAAGGCTTGGGACTTCTGCGCGGGCGCGTGCGGCGCTTTTCCGACGCGCTGCTCGTGCCGCAAGTCGGTTGGAATCAGGTGGGGCAATACGGAAGATCGCACCCGTTGCTCGACGGAATCGAAGACGGCGCTTTCTTCTACTTCGTTCATTCATTCTACTGCGACGCGGAAGAACAAAGTGACATTTTGGGGCGCACCGACTACGGTCATCAATACGCTTCGGTAGTCGCGCGCGGTCACATCTGCGGCGTCCAGTTTCACCCCGAAAAAAGTCAGGCATCAGGCCTGCGCTTGCTAAAGAATTTCGCAAGAACAGCAGTACGAAACCGACAAGCTGAAAACTGAAAACCGAAAACTGAAAACTGTCCCATGCTTGCTAAGCGCATCATTCCATGCCTTGACGTTAACGAAGGCCGCGTCGTTAAAGGCATCCGCTTTTTGTCGCTCGTTGACGCGGGCGACCCCGTCGAACAAGGCCATAAGTACGACGCCGAGGGCGCGGACGAATTGACGTTTCTCGACATCACGGCGTCGGCTGGCAAGCGCGCCATCGTCGCCGACCTCGTGCGGCGCGTCGCCGATCAGGTCTTTATTCCGTTCACCGTCGGCGGCGGCCTCAATCACATCGAAGACATTCGCGCCGTGTTGCGCGCAGGCGCTGATAAGGTCTCGCTCAATACGGCGGCAATCGAGCGCCCCGCGCTGATTACCGAGGCGGCGGAAATCTTCGGCAGCCAGTGCATCGTCGTCGCAATTGATGCGCGCCGCCGGAATGCGTCCGACGTGAAACAAGGCTGGGAGGTGTTCACGCACGGCGGACGGCGCAATGTCGGGCGGGATGCCGTCGAGTGGGCCGTGCGCGCCGAACGGCTCGGCGCGGGCGAGATACTTCTGACGAGCATGGACGCGGACGGCACGCGCGACGGCTATGACGTGTCGTTAATCCGCGCGGTGACGGAATCCGTACGTATCCCTGTCATCGCTTCCGGTGGGGCCGGGCAACTCGAACATTTTTACGATGCGTTAGAGGAGGGAGGGGCGAGTGCCGTGCTCGCCGCTTCGCTCTTTCATTTCGGCCAATACAAAATCGGTGACGTGAAAAATTACTTGCGCGTGCGCGGCGTGGTGGTGAGATGAACACGAACAAGAACGAAGAAAAAAACCAAATCTCAAATTTGAAATCTCAGATTTCAAATCCCACATCTCAAATCTCAAATCTCAAATCTGAGATTTCAAATTTTGAACGTGAAAATTCAAGCCCTGATTTTCAAATCTCAAATTTGAAATATGACGAGCGCGGTCTCATCCCGGCGGTGGTGCAGGACTCTCAGACGGGCGAAGTGTTGACGCTCGCGTACATGAACGCCGAGAGCCTGAAGTACACGCTCGAAACCGGCGAGACATGGTTCTGGTCGCGCTCGCGTGCCGAGCTGTGGCACAAAGGCGAGACCTCCGGGAATACGCAGCGCGTCCTCGAAATGCGCGCGGATTGTGACGGCGATGCGCTCCTCGCGCTCGTTGAACCGGCGGGGCCGGCGTGCCACACCGGCGCGCGCTCTTGTTTTCATCGTCGGATCGAAATGAAAGCGGGCGAGGGTGAAGTGAAAAACAGTGCTGAACTTCCTCAAAGCGAAGCCGAAGCGAGCGACCTCGGAAGCGTCCTAACGGCGCTCTATGCTCTCGTCGAAACAAGAAGACAGGGAATGCCTGAGCATTCTTACACAACTTACCTTTTCAAAGAGGGACTCGACAAAATCTTAAAGAAGGTCGGTGAAGAATCCGCCGAAACGATCATCGCGGCGAAGAACGATGACGCAGGGGCGCTCGCCGCCGAAGTCTCCGATTTGATTTATCATCTCATAGTCATGCTGGTTGAGCGCGGCGTCACGCTCGACGAAGTGAGCGCGGAACTGACACTTCGCGGCGGGAAGCGAGGGAAAGAATGACCCGGCGGAAGGACGACTCGCAGGCGCTGCTCGACTTCGCCGTTGATCTGGCGCGCGGCGCGGGTGAAATCACACTGCATTATTTCCGCAGAGGAGTTGAGGCAGACCGCAAGGCCGACGGCTCATTCGTCACGGTGGCCGACCGCGAGGCCGAAAGGTATCTGCGGAGCGCGCTTGAAAAATCTTTTCCCGACGACGCGATACTCGGCGAAGAAGAAGGCGAGCGCGCCGGTTCATCGGGGCGACGCTGGATCATTGACCCGATTGACGGCACGTATTCTTTCGTCCACGGAGTGCCGCTCTATGGCGTGCTGATCGGGTTGGAGATTGACGATCAGCCGTCGCTCGGCATCGTCAACATCCCGGCCCTCGGCGATTTGGTGTATGCGGCGAGGGGCGCAGGCTGCTTCTGGAACGGCGAGCGCACTTTCACATCGCAGACCTCGACGCTCGACGACGCACTGCTGCTCGCCACTGATTTCGGCACTTGCGCGAATTACGGTTTTGGCGAAGCGGCGGTAGGATTGCAAGAGCGCGTTCGTGCCCGGCGCACGTGGGGCGATTGTTACGGACACGTTCTCGTCGCCACTGGCCGGGCAGATGTCATGCTCGATCCGGTGATGAACGTCTGGGATTGCGCCGCGCTTTTGCCGGTAATCGAGGAAGCTGGCGGGACGTTTACGGATTGGCGTGGTCACAGAACAATTTATGGCGGTAATGCCATTTCGACTAACGGTATCTTACTTGATGAAGTGATGAGCATAATTGGCGAGACGAAGGAGTGAACTCCGTTCGATGGGTCAGATACATGTCAGCATCTCTGCACATAAGTCTTGGGTGTGTCACAATGTTACGCGGAGCGATGGATTGTTGAAGTTGGGTTGATGTGACTCGCATTGCCGGTTTTGCTCCGTTTCTACAAACATCACAGAAAAGCATAACCCCTATAATAAGTTAGTTTAGCAAAAGGGTTAGAACTCGGCACGAGCATTGCTCATGAGCCATCGCGCAGATTTTCTTCTGCATTGCAGCAAGGTACACAGGAAAATAAGGGAGCGGCGGAGCAGCTGGCGAGAACAGATTGCCCCGCCGCATTTAGATATTTAGTCTTTCTTGCGTTTCGCCCACAAGATGAGTAAAGTCCTTAGAAATAATACCAACGGGCTGAAAGACCCGGCAGTTGCTCACAAGTTTAATACTCTCCTGCCGATTGGTTCGGAACAAAGGAAATCAGCGTGCGGAAATATGATTCCGCCAGACTCCGCGAGCCAAGAACTGCGCGCGTGAGGTTTTGACGGCATCGGTAGCCATGCTCACGGGCTACGTTCTAGTGAATAAATTAGCTTAGAGAAGGAAAAGAGAATGAAACCCATTAAGCATGTCGAACGAGGCTTGACCGCCGTTGCGGGGGGCCTGTTCAATACGATTCAGTTTTTCAATAAGTACAGGCCGAACGAGGCATTCACTCCGAAGTGGTCGGATAAGCCCCTCTTGAAATCATGGCAGAAGTCGAAGCCACCCCTCGGTTATCCGCGCACCACCGATTCACTTTGTCCGAAGTGCGTTATCGAAGCCCGCGAGAAGATTCTCAGCGCCGACGTGATTGATCCGTCCATCCTGATTAACGAAAAGATCGGCGAGATCAAAGCGCAGATCATCGAGCGCAACGGCCAAATCTGGAGGATTAAAGAGTGTCCGACGCACGGCACGTTTGAAGACATCATGGCGATTGATTCGTCGTTCCTCAAGCACATCGAGAGCATGTTTCCGGGGCGCGACATTCAGGCGCACAACGACGAGGGACTCCACAATCATGGCTCAAGCTCGATCAAATACGGGCGCGGGTCAGTCTTGACGATTGACCTGACGAACCGCTGCAACATGATGTGCGACCCGTGCTTCATGGACGCCAACCAAGTCGGCTTCGTCCACGAGTTGGGCTTCGACGAAATCAAAGACATTCTCGACAAGGCAATTTCGATTAAGCCGCGCCGCCAGATGTCCGTGCAGTTTTCGGGCGGCGAGCCGACTATCTCACCCTACTTCCTCGACTCGATCCGCTACTCGCGTAAAGTCGGGTACAACTCTGTGCAGTGCGCAACGAACGGCATCGAGTTTGCGAAGAGCAAACAGTTTTGCAAAGAAGCCGCCGAGGCGGGCCTGCGCTACGCCTACCTGCAGTTCGACGGCATCGGCAACGACGCCAACAGCCACCGCCAAGTCGGCAATCTCTTCGACGTGAAACTGCGCGCGATTGACAACCTGCACGAGGCAGGCGTCGAGATCGTGCTCGTGACGACGCTCGTCAATAATATCAACAACGATCAGGTCGGCTCAGTCATTCGCTTCGCGCTCGACAATCCGAAGAAGGTCGCCTTTATCTCGTTCCAGCCCGTATCTTTCACGGGCCGCGACGAAGAAATTACCGACGAGCGCCGCATGGCGCAGCGCTACACCCTGTCGCATCTCGCGCTCGACGTGAAAAAGCAGGTCGGCATCACCGAACCGACGCGCGATTGGTTCCCGCTCAGCTTGATGGGCGCGTTCGCCGACTTCGCCGACCTCTCACACGGTCCCGATTCCGAGTGGGGACAGGTTTCCTGCGGTTGCCATCCGAATTGCGGCGTCGGGACAGCGGTGATGATTGATAAGGAAACGAAAGAGATGCGTCCTGTGCCGGAGTTCTTGAACATTCCGGGCTTAGTCGGCGACATGAAGAAGATCACGGACGCGGGGCGCGGCAAGTGGGGGTCGAACCTGATGATGGGCTTGGCGCTTCTGAAGCACTACAACCCGTACACCTCGCCGTCACAGTTCACGTTGATGGAGTTGTTCAAAAAGTTCGACAAGTCTTTCGGACTCACCGGCAAGTCTTATGGCAAGGTCGAAGGCAATCGCACGAAAGATGATATTGAGAAGCGCCGCGCCGACCGCTGGAACTTTCTCTTTATCGCCGGCATGTGGTTTCAGGACTTGTTCAACTACGACTTCCGCCGCACCGAGATGTGCATCATTCCATACGGCACGCAAGAGGGCGAGATTTCCTTCTGCGCTTATAACACTGGCATCGGCTGGAGAAACATAATCGAGCAGATGCACCAGAACGCAACCGTGGCGAAGTGGTACAAAGAACACGGACGCCACGAGATTTTCGCCAAGGGCAAAAATGTCGAGATGGGCGATTTCGCATTCGCCGGCATCCTCAACGAAACCGATCTCGCGCGCCCCAACAGGCCGGAGATGGCCGGCCCGAAGACCGCGGCTGAAGAGGCGGTGATGATGCGTAAGCTTTATCAGGACTTGGTGCTCAACAAGAAACTTGACACTAAGGGCGGAGCGGACAAGCCGGTTCAAATTAAAGGCTTGAGCCGCAATACGGATAAGGCGACGGCAGCAACGGTCTGACGCATTGTTGCGCCTCCTGAACAACTGAAGCCCCGCGACACGCTGTTAATGTGTTCGCGGGGCTTCGTCTCGTCGGCTTGAATTATTCAAGCCTTTAAGGTGTAATGAATCGCGGTTTTTTATGACTCGTATATTACTAACGAACGATGACGGCATTCATTCCGAGGGGATTATTAAGCTCGAAGAATCTCTGAGAGATGTCGGGGACGTTTACACGGTCGCTCCGGCTTCGGAGATGAGCGGCGCTTCACACAGCCTAACGCTCGCGCGCCCTTTGCGCATTCGCCAAATTGACGACCGTCACTGGACGATTGACGGCACGCCCACCGATTGCGTCACACTCGCGCTCAACAAAATTTTGACGGACGACACACGCCCGCATATCTGTGTTTCGGGCATTAATCACGGGGGCAATCTCGGCGACGACGCGAGCTATTCGGGGACGGTGGCCGGCGCGCTTGAAGCGACGATTCTCGGTGTACCGGGACTAGCTTTCAGTCTCGTTGCGCGTGAGCGGTTTAATTTCACGGAAGCGGCGCGGTTCGCCGTCGTTGCTGTCAGGAAGGTGATCGCCGAAGGCTTACCCGAAGGGACTTTGCTCAATATCAACATTCCGAGCGATGAGATAAAGGGCGTGCGAGTCACGCGGCAGGGAATCAAAAGCGCGCGCCCGATTATCACCGAACACACTGACCCGCGCGGCAAGGCTTACTACTGGATCGGCGAAGAGGTGTACGGCTCGGAGCGTGAGGATGGCACCGATTACCACGCTGTCGAGCAAGGGTTTATTTCCGTCACGCCGATGCGGAGCGACATGACGAATCACCGCGCGCTCGCCGAGCTTCAACCTTGGGACTCGATTACCCCGGAAGAATTAGTGAAAGAAGAACAGCCCGCCGGGCGTCTCTAAGTCGTATTCTCCTAAATAAATTCCTTTCAAAGAAAAAGTTTCTTGAGTTCTACCCGCATGCCAACCGCGCAATCATCTGAGTTAAGGATTCCGCGTGCGCGAATGGTCGAGCGTTTGCGCGATCATTACGGCATCCGCGACGAACGGGTGCTTGATGTGATGCGTGACGTGCCCCGTCATTTCTTTGTGCCGGAGGCTTTGCAGAGCCGGGCTTATGGTGATCACGCGCTCCCGATTGACGCCAACCAAACCATCTCACAGCCGTACATCGTCGCCCGCATGAGCGAGTTGCTCGAACTCGACGCGCGGAGCCGCGTCTTGGAAATCGGCGCCGGGTCGGGCTATCAGACCGCCGTGCTTTCACGCCTCGCCGCGCAGGTCTATGCCATCGAACGGATCGGCGATCTGGCGCGCGAAGCGCAGGCGCGCATCCGCGCTCAGGGAATTTACAACGCGACCGTTAAATGTTTTGACGGCACGCTCGGCTGGAGCGCCCACGCGCCCTACGACGCGATCCTCGTTGCGGCGGGCGGCCCCGACGTGCCGGAACCGTTGAAGGCGCAACTGAAAATCGGCGGTAGGCTTGTCTTACCCGTGGGAGCGGTGCGCGAGTCGCAACGGCTTGTGCGCGTCATCCGAACTGAAGAGAGTTACGAATCGGAAGATCACGGCGCGTGCGCTTTCGTTCCACTCATCGGGCGTTATGGCTGGACGAATGATTAGTTCAAAGCTCAAGGCTCAAGGTTCAAAGTCAAAAACCGACTGACAAACCTTGAACCTTGAATCTTGAACTTTGAACTTAAAAACATGGAATCCTTATACGAACTTCTTCATCAACTCAAAGAATATCTCGACCCGCGCACAATCGTGGCGGCCGGGTATTTGGTGTTAATCCTTGTCGTGTTTGCTGAAACCGGATTGGCGATGGGATTTTTCCTGCCGGGCGACTCGCTCCTCGTCGTCGCCGGAATTTTCGCCGCCCGCGGCGACCTAAATGTGTTCGTGCTGCTTTTCGCTTTGTTCGTCGCGGCTGTGGTCGGCGACGCCGTCGGCTATTACACCGGCTCGAAACTCGGCCCGCGAGTCTTCACGCGCCAGAAATCTCTTTTCTTCCGTCCCACGCATCTTGAGAAAGCCCGCGCCTTTTACGAAAAGTACGGCGGAAAGACCATCATCATCGCGCGGTTTATTCCAATCGTCCGCACGTTTGCGCCGATTGTCGCCGGCGCCGCACAGATGCCTTACCGCCAGTTTGTCTTTTTCAACGTGCTCGGCGGGTTTCTCTGGGTCTTCAGCATGATTCTTGCCGGGTACTTCCTCGGCAGCCTTCTGCGCGACCAATTCGGCATCAATCTCGATGAGCACATCGAGGTTGTCGTCGTCGTCGTCGTCGCACTGTCGTTGATGCCTCCTTTAATCGAATATCTGAAAGCGCGTCGTGAGAAGAGGTTGCGGCGTCAAGCCGGAGACGTGCAGGTTTGACATGCGAGTAGGCGTCCCCTTAGAATGCCTGCACGATTTAGTCGGGGCGTGGCTCAGCCTGGTAGAGCGCTCGGTTCGGGGCCGAGAGGTCGGAGGTTCAAATCCTCTCGCCCCGACCAGTATTAACGAAGACAAAGCGAGGGAGCGATAAGGCTTAATATTGAATCTGCTTCGCTTCGTTTGATACTGGTCTGATACTCAATGTGATTCCTCAATCTCCCCGCCGGAGCAACATCATTCCCTAAATCTTAAGTCCCTCACTACGACGCTATGGAACAATCCGGCTAATCGTCGTGTAGTAGATGTGCGTACTCCGTAGACCGAACGGAGAAGGACGGAGGAGTCAAAAGTCAGGAAGTGAGTGCATATGAAAGTGGCCGTCATGCAGCCTTACTTCTTTCCGTACTTGGGTTACTTCGACCTCATCAACAGCGTGGACGAATGGATTGTTTTCGACACCGCTCAGTACATCAGGCGTGGTTGGGTAAACCGTAACCGCATACTGCACCCTCAGTCCGGCTGGCAGTACCTTGTCGCTCCCGTGAAGAAGCACTCACGAGATACACCTATCAACAACATCGAGATGGTGAGTGACAGCGACTGGAAGCGGCGAATCGTTGGGCAGTTGTTACATTACAAGAACCACGCACCTTTCTTTAAGCAAACTATAACTCTGGTGGAGTCATGTCTGGTTGACGATGAGAGATCGTTGTCACGTCTGAATGTTTCCGTCCTCGAAAAGACGTGCGCGCACTTAGGTATTCGCTTCCGGTATAGATACTTTTCCGAGATGGGAGTAGAGTTGGGTCCCATAGAAAGTAGCGGTGATTGGGGGTTGCGTATTTCTCAGGCGGTGGGGGCAAGCGAGTACGTCAATCCGCCGGGCGGCACCGACCTCTACGATGACGCGAAGTTCGCCGCCAATGGCGTTAATCTGCTGATTAAAAAACTTATAGATTTCGAGTTTACCTGCGGAAAATACACTTTCATCCCACACCTGTCGGTGATTGACGCACTAATGTGGAACTCGCCCGAAAGCATCAAAGAACGGTTGGATACACTGCGTTGACTACACTCGCCAAAGGGAAAGAATTTTGATGAACGATAAGAGTCACTTAAACTTCGTTTCATATGCCGAATCTTTTCTTGACAAGCACGGAGACAACTACTTAGGCGTCGGTTGGACGAAGAGGCCGGAAGACGCGGACGCGCGGTACAAAGTGATGCTTGATGTGGTCCATCCCGGCACCCACGGTAGAGTCGAGTTGCTGGATTTCGGCTGCGGCGCGTCGCATCTCTACGAATACATGCTCCGAAATGATATCAATAACATATCTTACAGCGGCTTAGACATTTCGGAAAAGTTTCTCAGCCTCTCTAAAGGCAAGTTCCCATTAATCAAGTACCACCATCTAGACATCCTTGAAGGTGAGGACGCCCTTCCTGATTTTGATTACATATTGATGAACGGGATATTTACCTCTAAGTGTGACCTTTCCTTCGATGAAATGCTCGCGTACTTTCAAAAGCTCGTCCTCAAAGTTTTCAACAAGGCGCGAATCGGCATCGCCTTCAACGTGATGTCGAAACAAGTTGATTGGGAGCGCGACGACTTGTTCCACTTACCCTTCGATGTGCTGGCTTCTTTCCTGACGCAAAATCTAAGCCGGCACTTTGTTATCAGGCATGACTACCGTTTATATGAGTACACGACCTATGTGTATAAGCAGGTGGACTTTCAGTAAAAAGTTCAAACGATCAGTGTGGTGCGGGATGAGCCACCGCCCGAACATCTATCGGGCGAGGAGTTTCGGGTATGACTGTTGAGCAGAAAGATGTAGCGGCAATGCCTCCTAAATTACATTGGAAGGACTTGGCGCTCTTTGGCAACCCGCCCGCGTTTGACACTCCGCTGCACGTTGGCCGCCCGAACGTAGGCGACACTCAACGCCTGCACCAGCGTATTGATGAGATATTGCACCGGAAATGGCTGACCAATAATGGTCCTTGCGTGCAGGAGTTCGAGCAGCAGATAGCCCGGACGCTCGGCGTCAAACATTGCATCGCAGTCTGCAACGCGACGGTCGGCCTGGAAATCCTGCTCCGGGCGCTCGACCTCGGCGGAGAAGTAATCGTCCCGTCGCTAACCTTCGTCGCCACCGCTCACGCGCTCCTCTGGCAGCACATCAATCCTGTCTTTTGCGACATTAATCCCCAGACGCACAACATTGACCCGCGCCGGATTGAAAGCTTGATTACTCCCGCCACGACCGCTATCGTTGGCGTCCACCTTTGGGGACGACCGTGCGACGTTGATTCTTTATCCGCTATCGCTCGTCGCCACGACCTGCGCCTGCTCTTCGATGCCGCCCACGCTTTCGCTTGTTCATACAAGGGCAAGATGATCGGCAATTTCGGCGACGCGGAGGTGTTCAGTTTTCATGCCACTAAGTTCGTCAACGCCTTTGAGGGCGGAGCCATCACAACCAACAACGACGATCTAGCCGAGAAGGTGCGGCTATGTAAGAATTTTGGTTTCGCCGGCTACGACGATGTCGTCATGCTCGGCACGAACGGCAAGATGACCGAAGTTTCTGCCGCGATGGGAATAACCTCACTGGAATGTCTAAACGATTTCGTCGCCGTCAATCGTCGCAATTACAGGCAGTACAGGGAAGAACTGAGTGGCGTGCCCGGCGTCAGTTTAATCCGTTATGACGAGGCGGAAGAATGTAACTACCAGTACGTCGTATTAGAGATTGACGAGTCGGTGACACGCGTCGGCCGTGACGACGTATTAAAAATTCTCTTAGCGGAGAACGTCATCGCCCGGCGTTATTTCTATCCGGGCTGCCACCGGATGGAGCCGTACCGCTCGCATTTCCCTGATGCCGGACAATCGCTACCGGAGACCGAAAGAATCGCGGTGCAACTGCTGTCATTGCCGACGGGCACTGCGGTCGGCTCCGGGGAGATTATCATTATTTGTCGAATCATTAAGCTGGCGCTCTCTCAAGGGATGGCGGCGGGACGCCAATCCTCGGTTGACCGGTAGCCCTTACAAGGTGCAAGGCGTTTGAAGATAAGCACTAAATTGAAGCGGCTCCTTAACTTGCATAAGTTGTTGTGGGTTGACGACCGTGTGTCCGATCTGGAAGCGACGCTCCTTTCCGTCAGGACGAGCCTCGACGCCCTCGACGCGATGAGGTCGAGCCTTGAAACTCCTCCCCACCTGCTCGAAGAGTTCTATCAATGGAAAGTCTCGAATCCTGTCCCGGAGCGCCCGCTGGTCAGCGTCTGTGTCGCCACTCATAATCGTCCTCACCTCTTAACAAAAAGGTGTATACCTTCGGTGCTGGATCAAACTTACGGCAACTTGGAATTGATTATCGTCGGCGACGGCTGCACGGATCAGACCGAAGAGATGGTGTCGGGGATTAAAGATTCGCGTCTCAGATTCGTCAACATGCCCGAGCGTGAATCCTACCCCTCAGACCCTCAACGCAGGTGGATGGTGGCGGGCACGGAAGCGATGAATGAGGCGCTATCAATGACGCGCGGTCATTACGTGACGCATTTGGACGATGACGACGAATATCTGCCCGAGCGGCTGGAAAAGTTAGTGCAGTTCGCAAATAAGAACAAGTGTGATTTCGTATGGCACCCA
The DNA here is from genome assembly GCA_050999015.1 of Pyrinomonadaceae bacterium. Classification (GTDB taxonomy): domain Bacteria; phylum Acidobacteriota; class Blastocatellia; order Pyrinomonadales; family Pyrinomonadaceae; genus JBPCPQ01. The sequence continues at coordinate 15,038 of JBPCPQ010000232.1, forward strand.
TTCTGGATTGATGACGGCACAGGGCATCGAGCGCTCAACAAGGCTCTCTATTTGTTGTACGGACAGGTCATGACGTCATCGGTGTTCTACCGTTCGTGGTTTACGAGTATCAAGTTTGACAGCAGCTCGCACCTACAGCTTGAACCGGGCGATTGGAACTGGGTGCGGCGCATCAAGTATTTCAAGCCGGTTTCAATGAGGTATCCAGAGCCACTGCACATTAAGTACGAGAGTTAGTGAAGCCCGCAGCACGCCGCCACACGATCACGTCGCGCGGTCGCCTCTTTCCTAAATCAAACCACAAGAGAATCGGACAGTGCGCTTCTATGTTCGTTTCGTCCAGCAATTCTCGGTTAAGAGAGTACATTTGCCCATGAAATGAATCTACCCACACTAAACCCATGATGCCTGAAAACAGGCAATCGTTCTTTTGATAAGCTCTTACTATTTCAGTCCAGTGACCCCT
>JBPCPQ010000032.1:0-5720 GCA_050999015.1 Pyrinomonadaceae bacterium
ACCTCGCCTGCTCCGCCGTTCGTTTCGCGCCGCTGCCCACACGCGCGCGCCTCGACGCGGCCACGCGCGAAAGCGTGATGGACGCGGAGCCGTGGACGCATCGCGTGATGAGCGAGGAACTACAGCGGGAGCGACGCATCACCGACCGCGCATTTACCGCCAACACCATCGCCGACCCGCGCCACTACCTTTACATCGAAGCGTCCGCCGAACTGACGGGTGCGGCGCTGGCATTCGACGTGCAACTCGACGGCGACGCGCGGATTTATCCCTCTGACTTGAACGACCCGCGCCTGCGAATTGACCGCAGCGTTCCCTTCCGCTCCGCCGTTCGATTGCCCGCCGGGACGCTCCCCTCTCAGATTGAAATGATCAAGGTGCGTTGCCACGAGACTACGCAAGCAACTGACAGGCGCGGGTGCCGGCGCGTGAAACTGGGTAAGCTTCTAATGCTTAACGGCGAATATGTGCCCCGCCCGCTCGAACAATTCTCAGGCCTGCCGGAATCACAACTCGCCCCCGGCGAGTTTGTCACCTTCAGCCGCGCGCAACGATAACTAGGAACACAGGAGACAGAACACAGAAGACAAAATAAAGATGGTTCGCGGTCTCTCGCTTCTGCTTACTGCCGGCTGCCTTCCGCTTTCTGTGTTCTGTCTTCTCTCCCAACTTTTTCATTCGAGCATCACGACTTCGCTATCAACGACGCGCGCGAGGTATTCGCCGTCGCGCAGCACCCACGCGATGCGGCGATTCTGACGCGCGAGCGCAGCCCACTCGCTTTTCTTGTTCGGGTTCTGCTCGACGAGCACGGCATTGTTGTCGAGCGGGATGTAGCGCAGGCCGGAGCGCGCGAAACGGCGCACGCCACGCCCGCCGGCGAACAGTTTCTCGAAGGCGACGAGGATGACACCGGCGGTCAATGCGCCCTGTTGGGCGGTATCCTTATTCACTCCTCGGTATTATCCACCTCACGGATCAATTTCGCTTCCGGCGAAAAACTCTTTCTATCTTTTGTCAGCGCGTTGGCGAGCAGGCGCCCGACCAGTTCGTGTAGCTCTGAGGCACGGAAAGGCTTTGCGAGGTAGCCGTCGAAACCGGCTTGGAGAGCGCGCCGGCGGTCTTGGACACTGGCGAAAGCTGTGAGGGCGGCGCACGGGATGTGTCGCGTGCGCTCGTCGGCGCGAAGTTCACGAAGAGTGTCCCAGCCGTCGAGTTTTGGCATCGAAAGGTCTATCAGCACGAGGTCGGGCAACTCACGGCAGGCGAGGGCGACACACTCGCGCCCGTCCCGCGCTTCGCTGGCGACGTGCCCGCTCGATTCCAGCAACAGGCGCAGCAATTCGCGGTTGTCGTCGTAATCGTCTGCGATCAGGATGTTCATCGCCGTCATGAAATTAAATGTTGACGTTTTCGGTTCTAAGGTCTGAGGCCGGTCTCGATTGTGTGCCCTCAATCATAAAGCCGAAATCAAAAATCGTAAATCCGAAATCGTAAAAAGTCTTGCTTGACACCCTTCCGTTCCGACCGCCATAATCCGCGCGACACGGCCTTATCAAAGGGCGCGTCCGATCCGACTTCAGTACCACAACACAAGCAATCGTTCGCGGTCGGCGAATGGATTCGACTCAAATCACATCACACATCCGAAACGAAGGAGACAACAACGGTGGGGAGCGAAGACTTGGAACAGAGCCTGCGCGCCGAAGTTGACGATTATATCAATGGTCGTCTAAACGGTATGCGAGAAGAAGTGACACGCCTTCAGAGCCAGCTCAACGAGGCGCTGACGCGGCTCACGGAGCAACTGGCGGGCGAGTCCCAATCGAATCAGTCAATCGCGGTCACAATCTCGGAGCACATGCGCCGGGCACGCAACGAGGGCATTGAGACGGCCGCCAGTGAGTCGTCGCGCGCCCGCGTGTCGAGCGACGTGGCGATTCTCAAGGCCGCCGTTGACGACATTGACGACCGCCGCACCCAAGCCGAAATTCTCGGCGCGCTCGTCAACCGCGCCGCCTCCTTCGCGCCGCGCGTCGCCTTCTTCGTCGTCAAAAATGAGAGCGCCACGGGATGGCGGGCGCGGGGCTTGGAGGGCACCATCGGCGACGACGGCGTGCGCGAACTCTCGTTGCCGCTCGCGTCCGACACGCTCTTGAGTGCCGCCACGAAGACGCGCCGGACGTGGAGCGGTGCGCCCGGCGCGCACGCCGACGACCACATGATCTTCGGCCACTTCGGTGGCAACCCGCCGCAACGCATCGTCTCCATTCCCTTAATCGCGCGCGATAAGCCGGTCGCCGTGCTTTACGCCGACTGTGCCGAGATGGACGCGGACGCGATCAACCTCGAAGCTTTGGAAACTCTCGTGCGCGTGTCGGGCATGGCCGTCGAATTGCTGGCGACAAAACGCTCCGAGACGAAGAGTACCGCCGCTTCAGCACCCGCGCCCACACATCAAGTTCCCGACCACGATACGGCGGTTCCGTCACCGGCGGCTTATGCCGGATCAATCGAAGAAGCGCCGGCTGCTGACTACGCCGCCAATTATGCCGCGCCCGCCGCGCCGTATGAGGAGGCGGCCGCGCCGCCAGCGGAAACAAGCCCAGAAACAAGTTATGACGAATCAACGCAAAGCGCGTGGGGGGAGAGCGCGGCTCCGGCAATTCAGGAAACATCAACGACGAGCGCGACGGATTCGTATGTTGACACGCTGCCGGGAGCCGGCGTAGGCGTTGCGGACGCCGCGACGCCCGCGCCAATCGGCGGCTCACGTCGCTACGGCTCTGACACGGCGTTACCGATTGAAGTGCGCGACGAGGAAAAGCAATCCCACAACGCCGCGCGACGCTTCGCACGTCTCCTCGTTTCCGAAATCAAACTCTACAACGAGCAGAAAGTCAGGGAGGGGCGCGTCGAAGGCGACCTCTACAGCCGCCTGCGCGAAGACATTGACCGCTCGCGCCAGATGTACGACAAGCGCATCGCGCCCGAAGTGGCCGGGCGTTACGACTACTTTCATCAGGAACTTGTTAACACTCTCGCCGAAGGCGATTCCTCGAAGCTCGGCGAAAGCTACCCCGGCGCAACCGTCGGCTAGTGCTGAGGACTGAGTACTGAGTACTAAGTAAAAGCCCGCGCCTTCTTTGCTCAGCACTCAGCACTCAGTCCTCAGTACTTTTTTCAGCCCTCCCTCTCCCGCTCGTAAAGTCAATTCGTGCTTCCCTCGCGCGCTCGGCGCGCATCTCAGTTAAGACACGCGGAAAAAGGAATAAGAAAAATCTTGAGCATCATTTTTCGGAAGCGACGCCTGACGATCATCGCCGTCGCCGCCGCCGTTTTTATCAGCGCGGCGCTGCTGCCATTCATCAACGCCAGTTGCAATTCGCAACGTCAGGACGAAGCGGCGGCACTTGAGCGTCTACGCGCCGCCACGCGCTTCGGACTCACGCCGGCAGAAAGCGTGACCGCCGCTATCGAGACACAGCACGCGGGAACGACCGCCGGCGCGCTGGCGCGCGTGCTGCGGGCGCGGGCGCGAATCGAGGCTCGGGATTTCGCTGGCGCGGCGGCGCTACTCGAAGCACGCGACATCGCCCGCCTGACGCTCATCGGCGACTACGCTCTGCTGTTGCGCGCTCAGGCGCTCGCGGAGACCGGGAAGAGAGTCGAGGCACGTGCCGCCTACGAGCAACTCGCGCGTGAGTATTCGTCTTCTCGCCTCGCCCGTGAAGCCACGTTGCGCGGCGCGGAGTTGGCGATGGCTGAAGGTGGCGGCGGCGCTGTGCCCACACTTGTCAAAGCGCTAACCGATGCGAACGACGCCCGCGCGCTGCTCCTCGCGGCCAAAGCCTCGGATCAACAGAACGACTCGACGCGCGCCCTCGCTTTCTACCGCCGACTTTATTTCTACGCGGCCGCGTCCGAAGAGAGCGCGGAAGTTCCGGCGGCGCTTGGGCGGCTCGGTTCGACGACCGCGCCCGCCAGCGCCGAAGAAGCTCTCACACGCGCCGATAAGCTTTTCGCGGGCAAGCGATTCGCGGAAGCCGCCGATGCCTACACGGATGCTTTCGCGCGCTTCACTAATCTAATCAACACGCGGAATCAACTGCGCCGGGGCGTGGCCTTCGCCAACGCGCGTCGCGTCCCCGAAGCCGCCGCCGCGCTCAACGCGATTCCGGCATCCGAGGGCGAGACGCGCGCCGAAGCGATTCATCATCTCGCGCTCCTCTACGCGCGCACGCGGGCGTGGGACAAGGCGCGTTCAACTGTCGAAGAAATGCGCCGCACTTTTCCGCAGAGTGCGTGGACGCGGCGCGCGCTCGTCGCCGCCGGTCAGACGGCGAAGGACGCGAAGAATACGACGGACGCTAATTACTTTTTCCGCGCCGCCGTGAGTTCGTTTCCCGGAGCGTCCGAAGGAGCCCCGGCGCAATTCGATCTCGCATGGCAGGCGCACGAAGCGAATAACTTTCAGGAGTCGTCGCGCCTCCTCGTCGAGCACCTCGCCGAATACGCCGATGAAAACACCGACTTTCGCGGACGCGCCGGCTACTGGGCGGCGCGCGATTCCGAGCGCGCCGGCCAACTCGCCGAAGCGCGCGCCATCTACGAAGGAATGCAGGCGCGCTACTCTGCAAATTGGTACGGCTACCTTGCGAAGTCGCGCCTCGACGCGCTCGCATCACGCGGCAGCAGCAGAACCACGAAAACCTTTGTGCCCGATTCCCCAATCGGACGAGCTGTCGCGCATCTGCGCCCCGTCACCGTCGCCGAAGAGACCGTCGGCGCGGAAGCCAATGCGGTAATTACGAAAGCCGACCAACTCTCAATCGTCGGCCTCGACGACCCGGCACATGAAGAAATAGACCGCGCGCTCGAAAACGCGCCGACCAGCCCGCGCCTCAATCTTGCGAAGGCGCGCATCTTCCGCTCGCGCGACAAGAACCTTGAGGCGTTCAACGTGCTGCGCCGGAGCTTTCCCGATTACGCGCAGATGCTGCCCGAAGAATTGACGCGCGAAGAGTGGGACGTGTTCTACCCGCTCGCGCACTGGGAAATTATCACGCGCGAGGCACGCGCGAAGAATCTTGATCCGTACATTGTCGCCGGGTTGATTCGTCAGGAATCAGTGTTTAATCCGCGCGCCGCCTCGACGGCGAACGCCTACGGACTGATGCAACTACTCGTACCGACCGGCAGACTCGTTGCGAAGCGTTACGGCGTTGACAACTCAATCACACGCGAATCCCTCTTCGACCCGCGCCTCAACATCCAACTCGGCACCGGATACCTGCGCGACAACTTCGATAAATTCGGGCGGCTCGAATACGTCGCCGCTGCCTATAACGCCGGCCCCGGCAGAGCAGTACAGTGGCGCGCGTCGCTGCCGCTCGAAATAGACGAGTGGGCCGAAGCGATCCCCTTCAAAGAGACGCGCGGCTACGTGCAGGGCGTCGTGCGCAATATGTTGCAGTACCGGCGGCTCTACGACGAAGGGGGGCGCTTTCGTCCCGAAGTCGGCACGCGCGCCGCGCGCACGAGTTCAACGACGCAGGCTGCTCCGGCGATGCCCGTCAGTGATAACGTGCGCCCTCGTCGTGCGATTGGCAACGAGGAAGACTAATAGAAGCTGAGAGAAACGTTATGTCGCAACCGGAAGGAATTTTTGTCTCGGTCACGCGCCCGACTTCTTCGACGACTAGTGCGTGGCTCAGGCC
>JBPCPQ010000302.1:0-3530 GCA_050999015.1 Pyrinomonadaceae bacterium
CACTCTCGCGCTCGAATTAGAGTACGACGAACTTTTAAGTCCCGAAGACGCGGAGGCGATGCGGCGCGCGACGCGCTTCGTGTGGGGCGCGAGCGACGTGCAGCTTCCGTCAAAATTGCCGCGCATCTGGATGCCGAGCATGACCGAGGGCGCTCTGTCGCGCTTGGCCCGGCGACGTGAAAATTAAGTCCACGCTCATCGCAGACGCGGGCCGCGTTTGACGTGTCGCGTTTCTAACCGCTTAACCAGAAACGAAACTTAGTGCCGACCGGATACTTCAGTCTCATTCTCCACGCGCACCTTCCCTTCGTGCGTCACCCGGAGTATCCCGAATTTCTCGAGGAGGATTGGCTCTACGAAGCGATTACCGAAGTTTATCTGCCGCTGTTATTCGTCTTCTCGAATCTCCACCGGGCGGGGGCCGCGCCGCGTCTCGCAATGAACGTCTCGCCGCCGCTGTGCGAGATGCTGGCTGACCCGCTGCTGCAATCGCGCTACACAAGACATATCGAAAACCTTCTCGCACTCGCCGAAAAAGAGGTGACGCGCTCCCGCGATGAAGCACCTGAGTTTCTCGCCGCCGCCGAGATGTACCGCGAAAGCTTGGGCGCCGCGCTCGACCTGTGGAATAACGCCTACGGGCGCAACATCGTGCGCGGCTTCCGCGAATTGCAGGACGCTGGCGTTCTCGAAATCATCACCTGCGGCGCGACGCACGGCTTTCTGCCGCTCATCTCGACTCAGGAAGCGCGCCGCGCGCAAATCGAGATTGCAACCACTAATTATCGTAAACATTTTGGCCGAATGCCGCGCGGCATCTGGCTCCCGGAGTGCGCCTACGAGCCGGGCATCGAACAATACCTCGGCGACGCCGGCATCGAATACTTCATCGCCGACACGCACGCCATCCTGTACGGCGAGCCGCGCCCACGCTACGGCGTCTACGCGCCGGTGCGCTGCCCGAACGGCGTCGCCGTGTTCGCGCGCGACATGGAAACCAGTCAGCAGGTGTGGAGTTCGGTGACCGGCTATCCGGGCGATCCCGCCTATCGAGAGTTCTACCGCGACCTCGGCTGGGACGCGCCGCTCGAATACATCCGCCCGCACCTTCACGCTGATGGCGAGCGACGGCATCTCGGACTCAAGTATCACCGCATTTCAGGGCGCGACGTGCCGCAGCCCGACAAACTGCCTTACGAACCGGCAATCGCACGGCAACGCACCGCCGAACATGCCACTCACTTTGTCGGCGAGCGCATCAACCAAGCGCGCCGCCTGCGTGAAACCTTCGACGGTCGCCCGCCGCTCGTCACTTCGCCTTACGACGCGGAGCTTTTCGGCCATTGGTGGTACGAGGGAGTGCAATTCCTCGACTTCGTTTATCGCAATCTGCATTGGAATCAGGATGAAATCGTAGCTATCGCTCCCGGCGATTTTCTCGACTCCGGCACGCCCATTCAGACACAGCAGCCTTCGCAATCTTCGTGGGGCGCGGAAGGCTACTTCAAGGTGTGGCTCAACGAAAATAATTCGTGGATGTACCCGCACCAGCAGGCCGCCGAACTGAGGATGACGAATCTCGCCAATCGCTATTACCACGAGCCGCCTGACAGGTTGACGCACCGCGCGCTCAACCAGATGGCACGCGAGCTTCTGCTCGCGCAATCGAGCGATTGGGCATTCCAAATCTATCAGGGCACGACGGTCGAATACGCGATGCGCCGCTTCCGCTCACACGTCCGCCGATTCACCGCGCTCGCCGACGAAATCGAAAGCGGACAGGTCAACGAAGAGCGCCTCTCCGAGATCGAACACCGCGACAACATTTTCGCCGAACTCGATTACCGCTCCTACCGTTCACGATGAGCGCCGACATCAGCGAGGCCGGACACTTCCCTCTCATCATCGGACATCGCGGCGCTTCCGGCGTCGCCCCCGAAAATACGCTCGCGGCCTTCGCGCGCGCCCTTGAAGACGGGGCGGACGGCATCGAGTTCGACGTGCGGCTCGCGCGCAACCGAGTGCCAATTGTGATTCACGATGCGACGCTGCGACGCACGGCCTCGCGCGACGGCGCGGTGAGCGCGCTCACGTCCGACGAGTTAAGTAAGGTTGATGTCGGGACGTGGTTCGATCAAAAACACGCGCTATCAACTCACGCTTCCTTTGCGCGCGAGCGCATCCCAACTCTCGCACAAGTCTTTCAACAATTCGGCTCTCGTTTTCGTGTTTCTTACGTCGAGATGAAATGCGCGGAAGCCGAGTCCGACGCCCTCGCGTTGGAAGTTGTGCAACTGGTTCGCGCCCACAATTTAATTGAGCGCGTCGTAGTCGAAAGTTTCACGCTCGATTCTATTAGGGAAATCAAACGTCTCGCGCCGGAGATAAAAACCGCCGCGCTTTTTGAGCGGCGGCTCGCGCGTCCGCTTCCCTCCCCGCGTCGCATCCTCGCCCAAGCACTCAAATGTCAGGCCGATGAAATCGCGCTTCATCATCCGCTGGCCTCGCGAGCGATGATCGAAGCGGCGACGAGCGCAGGATTCCAAACAGTTGTTTGGACAATTGACGATTCGTCGTGGGTGGAACGCGCCGCCGCGTTAGGATTGAAGGCGATTATCACTAACCACCCGGCGACGATGTGCGCCGCCCGCGACGCTGTGCGCACGAGTTCGTGATGCGCCGCCGTCCCCTCTTCCCCTCGCGTGACCGGCGACGCACGATTCGCCATGAAAAGCTCTGAAGCTCCGATGGATAAGGTATTCGCGCGGCCACAGTTTACGATTCACTACCGGAGCGCCGCCCGCGCCCGCTTGTCGAGCAACGCGCGTCCTGATTTCACCGTGCTGCTCATGTTGGAAGGCGCGTGGCGTTGGAGCGCCGGCGAAGAGAGCGGCGAGATGCGCGGGCGCGGCGCGCAGCTCATCGCTCCCGGCGAGTCGGTGAATATCAACGTCGAGCGCGGCGCGTGGATTACACTCACGCTCGCGCCCGCGCTTGTTCTGGACGCGGCCATTCGTTCGCGCCTCACGCGCGACAACGCGCTCATCACTTTTCGCTCACGCGCGGTCGAAGGTGACGAACGCCTCGCGCGGCTCGCGGGTGATCTCGCGGAAGAGATGATCGAAGAAGCCGACGGTCAGGAAGTCGTCGTCGCCGCCATCGTCGAACAAATCGTCGTGTACCTGCTGCGCCGACACGCTCACATCCGACGCTCAGGCGAACTTGAGTTGTCCCGCGCCGGACTCGTTGACCGCCGCATCCGCCGCGCTGTCGAGTTGATGCACACGCATCTCGACCGCGACCTGCCGCTCGAAGAGATTGCCGCCGCCGCGTACCTTTCGCCGTTTCACTTCGCGCGCTTGTTCAAAAAGTTGACCGGCGCTCCGCCGCACGCCTACCTCGCCGCCCTGCGCGCGCGCCGCGCGCAAACGCTGCTGACAGAAAGCGATTTCTCCATCACCGAAATCGCCGCGCGCGTCGGCTACGGCAGTTCCAGTCACTTCTCGAAGGCTTTTCGTCAAGCGACCGGC
>JBPCPQ010000116.1:0-5827 GCA_050999015.1 Pyrinomonadaceae bacterium
AATGGAGCGATTGAAGGAACCCGTACAAAATCTCAAACCGCCCGCCGCCGCCGACCGCGCGCGCGTTGCCGCCGCGCGCCACCGCCCTCACTCCGATGCGCTCCGCCGCCGCGTCCGACAAGACACACATCCCCGCGCCCGTATCAATCACAAACCGCAACAATTCTTTCGACCCGTTGACGCGGACGTTAATGATCGGGCGATTGTTAGTCAGCTCGAAAGGCACTTCGACGCGCGCCGCGCCTTCGGCGCGCAGAAGGCTGCGTTGCGTACCGAGGTAGCGCAGGAAATCAATCAAGCCGCGAATGCGCGCGCGGCGATCAGCGTCGGCGCGCGGCGCGACGCGCAGGAATCGCTCGTAAGAATCAGCCGCTTCGGCGTACTGCTCGGAGCGCGCCGCCACTTGGCCGAGGTTGAAATGATAATCAGGCTCGTCGGGGGCGAGGAACGCCGCTCGGCGCAAGCCTGCCAGACTTCGAGTCAAACGGCTCTCATAAAAGTCCACCATCGCCAGACCGTTGATCGCCAGCGCTTCATTTTCTTTGAGGCTGAGAGCGGTGCGAAACGCTTCGACGGACAAGCGGAAATCCCCGACGCCGAGCAGCGTCGCGCCGAGCAGCGCGTGCGCGCGCGCCGACTCAGGATCGGCAGTTGCGACCCGCGCCGCCGCCTCGAATGCGTCCTGATGCTTGCGCTGCTTCAGGAAGGCGAAGCTCAAACCGAGCCGCGCCTCGCGGTCGCGCGCGTTCTTCGACAGCATCTCGCGGTAAAGTTTCTCGGCGGCCTCGAATTCACCTTCACGCAAAGCCCGCGCGGCGCGCTCGCGCGTCTTCTCACCTTTCGCGGCAATTGCCGGCACGAAACTTCCGCCCACGCCGAGGCTGGCGCAAATGGCAAAGGCGGCCACCCAACTGACCGCCACCCGATATGCTTTCTTCATAAGACAACCCCACTCTTAAGGGATGAGGGTGGAGGGATGGGGGGTGAAGCCAAACAGCCTTCCTCTCACTTCATCCCTCATCCCTCCGCCCTCATCCCTACTTCAGTATCTCGCCGGTTTTCATTGACCACAGCACTAAATCAAGTTCGTCAAAATCAATGCCGACATCGCGCGCGAAATCGCGCAGGCGCTCTTCAGTTGCGAGGTACTTGGCGCGCGTCGTTGGCGGCTGCGGCGATGCGATCACTCCGAGTTCGGCCAAGCTGCGCAAAATATGTTTGTCGAGAATCGCATAACCGCGATAGCCGACGTTGCGCAGAAAATGGCTGGCTTCTTTGTAGCCGAGACCTTTGACGCGCCGCTCACGCGCCAGCCAATCGCGTCGCTCGCAGGGGTCGGCGAAATCCTCCAGCCGCTCGCGCAGGCGCATTCCGCATTCCGTATTCAGGTAATCGCGCGTCACGACAATGTAGCCGGAGCGCGCTCGCGGGTAGCGGTGGACGCCGGTCAGGGCGTTCGCTAAATCCTGATGCGTGCCCGCGCCGAGCAGCGGACGCACCGCTTCGATTGAGCGCAATCCCATGCGCGCCGACGCGCCGGCGGTGAAGATGCAAAAGACCAACTCTTCCCACAGCCGCCCGTCCGAGCCTTTTTGCCGCACGCCGCGAAACTCCGCGAGCCGTGAGCGAACGTCCCGCGACCGCGCGCGGTGCGCGGCGCGGATGCTTTCAATCGTCACCGGCGGCTGAAGATTTTGGCGCAAGACTGTTTTGTCAACACGAGGACTTTCCGAGAAAAGATTCTATGGGCGCGTTCGGAGCATTGTCAACGAACTTGCACGTCAGCGAACTTGCGCGCCGATGAACCGGCGGTTAATGGAACGGCTTTTGCTCAGAGTTTCCGGGAGCCCACTGCGCCGCGTGCATCTTGGATGCGGCGCGCGGGCATCAAACGTCGGCCAAGAGCGCGCGGCTCCTCCCTGAAAAGTTACCACGCGCGACACAAACGATCTATGTATACTACCGAACCGCGCTCGCGCATCACTTCGATGAGATTGAAAATGGGCAGAGAAAAATTTAACCGTCTGATCTTCGCTTTCACATTTTATTTCGCACTGCTCTCCAGCGTCGTCGCGGCGCAGGAAAGCACCCCCCGATTACCGCCGCCGCCGGCACAACAGCCGGGCGTGATTCCTTCACCGACGCCGTTACAAATCATCGAGCCGTCCGTTCTGACTGACGCCCTCGTGGCGCAACTCCCGGAAGAAAAGCCGACGCTCTGGCAAGGCGTGCTGGTCGAGACGCTCGACGGCGAGATTGTCATGCAGGAGCGAGCGAATCAAACATTCAATCCGGCCTCGGCCATCAAGCTCGCGACGGCGCTTCTGGCGCTACGCACTTTCGGGCCGCAGCACCGTTTCGCCACCGCCGTGTGGTCTACCGGCACGTTCGACCAAACAACCGGCACCGTCACCGGCGACCTGATAGTGTCGGGGCGCGACCCGTCTTTTCACTACGAACATGCGGTATCAATCGCGCGCGAGATGAACCGCCTCGGCATCCGCACCGTGACCGGCGATTTAATTGTCGCGCCCGGCTTCACGATGAACTTCAGTTCGTCGGCGCTGCGCTCCGGTGAAAGATTCTATGACACTTTGGACGCGACGCGCCGGCCGGCGGCGGCGACGCGGGCGTGGCTCGAAAACCGTCAGGCCGTGAGCGACGCAGCGGGATTCCAGATTCAGCCGAGCGTCGCAGTGATGGGCGCGGTGTACATTGATTCCGTGCCGGCGGGCGCGCGTCCTGTTCTTACCCACCGGTCGAGCGCGCTCGTTGACGTGCTGAAAGTTCTTCTGTGTTACTCCAACAATTTTATGGCCGAGCGGCTCGGCGATTCGCTCGGCGGGGCGGCGGGACTACGGCGTTTTCTCACCACCGATCTAAAAATTCCGGCGATTGATCTGCGCGTCGCCTCGACGAGCGGCCTCGGCGTCAACCGTGTGACGCCGCGCGGCATGATGACGGTGTATCGCGCGTTGCTCGATGAGTTGGCGAAGCATCGCCTGTCGCCCTCTGACATTATGCCCGTCGCCGGAATTGATCCGGGGACGTTGCAGAAACGCTTCGAGTCGAGCGCGTCGCGCGGCAGCGTCATCGCTAAGACCGGCACACTAAACAGAACGGACGGCGGCGCCAGCGCGCTCGTCGGCGAGATGCGGACGCGCGATGGCGAGACGCTGCTCTTCGTTGTCTTCAATGGGCACGGCAGTGTGCGGCGTTTTCGTGTGTTGCAGGATCGCCTGCTCGCCGACCTCCAGTACGAGCGCGGCGGCCCGGCGGTCTACGCCTACTCGCCGCAAACTCTGGCAATGCGCCTCACCGATACCGAGTTCGATCCGGCCACTCGCGCCGGCGACGGCGAGTACGAGCCGGCACCCAGACAACAGTGATAGGTGATAAATAATAGGTGACGAGTGATAAGAGGAAAGCCATGAGCCATCAATAGTGTACGCGCAAAGTGGGGTTCATTCTGTTCGCGATTAACGAGTTTTCATCTTTCATACTTGGACAAAAGCGCGCCCCGACGGCCTGAGAGTCGTCGGGGCGCTTTACGCCTCATCCGCGCGCGACGTGCGGCGCCTCGCGCAGAAGAGACGATCTTGGTTAACATCTCTGAAACTTCGCTTTGAAGGTGCTCACTTTATTTTGAAAGCCCCGCACCGCCTTCCTTCAGAACGACTGCTAACTTTTTCCTCGTTCACACCGCAGGCACTTTAGGCTGTGCCAACTCACCCGTGCGAGTGAGTTGCCGTGCGGCGCGCGAAACTTCCAGCAACCCGCACGCCGCGACTTTGCCCGGCAATGATCCGCTTATTTAGCCGTTAGGTTTCCCGCCCTGTTTCTGTGGCGACAAGAAGATTTTGAGATCACGAGCGGCGCGTCGGTGAAGTCGGATTGTTTGCGGCGGTGACAGGAATTGTGAAATGCGTGTGTGTGCGCGCGACAATTTGTGTCACTGACGCGCCCGGTGTGAAATGAGCTTCACTTCCTGTCACTGAAAGTTACGCATCATCCGACGTAAGCATCCGTCACGAAGTCGTTTTCTTCGGTTTTAAGCCGAAAGATGGATTGGCACCGTTGTTGCACAAGCGATCCGTGTGCGGCCAACGTTCTTCACCACACCTTAGGGCTTGAGTCGCAGCACTAACGTCTTTCGGAGGCATCGAATGAAAAGGCTTACCAGCAATGTCGCGGCCGCAAAACATCAACGAATGAAAAATGAGCGTGGCGTCTCCATGTTGGAGACCGTGATTATCGTCGCGCTTGTCTCCATCCTTACCGTCTTCGCGTTCATGGGCGTCGCCTCGGCGCGCGCCAACATGCGACTCAATAATTCGGCGCGGCAGTTCGCCAGCTACCTCGAAAAGGCGCGCGTTGACGCCATCCGCCGGCGCGGCACCTCAATTGTGCAGGTTCTCACCGAAGACGCCAGGTCGTACACCATTACGATGGACTTCAACGGCGATGGCACGACTGAAACACGCACTTTCAATCTCGAAGAAGGTGTTTGGATTAACCTTCTCCCGGCGACGGTTACTTTCGATTGGCGCGGACGCCCTACCGGCGGTGAAGTCAGTTTCCCGTTCACGAACGAAACGGATGAGGTTGTTCCCGTAGATGTGACCGGATCGGGCGACGTGACGCTCGGCAGCCAAGTTTATCAGGACAGTGAAATCCCGGCTGTCACACTGAACAACAACACTGTAGGGGGCGATGTCGCAACGGACACGTCAAGTTCGACTTCCAGCACGTCAACGCCGACGCCGACGCCGACGCCAACTCCGACTCCAACGCCAACTCCGACTCCAACGCCAACGCCATCGGGCAACGGTAACGGTAATGGCAACGGCGGCGGTAACGGAAACTCGACGCCTACTCCGACGCCGGTCCCGACATCTACTCCAACACCAACGCCTGCTTCAACACCAACGCCTGCTTCAACACCAACGCCGACGCCTATCCCCGCACCCGCCTGCACAATGTCAGCCAGTCCGACCTCAAGGACATTCAGAGCTTGTAATAACTCTGGCAATAATTGCGGGAGCGGGACGGTGACTATTACATTAGCTAACCCCGGATCGGGCGCGACCGTGAGTGCTACAACCATTCCGAGCCATCTGAATGTCTCTCTGACATCGAGCACTACCACGTCGTTCACGTTCACCATCTCCGCCAAGAACAGCACGCGCAATACCCGAGACGTAATTTTCACGGGCACCTCATGTGGAACCGTCACCGTTTCGGTAAAAACCAACTAAGGACGGAGTCAATTGCGATGAAGCAAGCGAAAACATTTGTTGCCAGAAAAGAAGAAGCGCGGTCGGGCGAGCGCGGATTCACGCTGATCGAAACGACGATTGCGATGCTCATCATGATGATTGCGAGCGTCGGCATCGCCGGGCTGTTCCTCTACTCCCAGAACTACAACACGGGCGCGAACGACCGGACGCTGGCGATGGCCGTCGCGCAGAAACGGATGGAGTGGCTGCGCAACATACCCTTCAAATCCACCACGCGCGGCCAGGCTTATGCCTACCCCGGCGGCGGACTCGGCGCGACTGACGCGGACGGCGTTGATGAAGCGACAACCAGCGCAGGCCGTTCTTACACCGTGACGACGATCATCGAGAACGTCGGCGGCGTCACCGACGCTAACTCCACACGCAAGACGATCACGGTTCGAGTCACGCCAATCGGAGCCAACGCGACAATCGGCCTCGTGACGCTTATCACGCAACGCTCGAATCTCGACATGGGAACGAACTGAGCGGACGCTTAATCACACCAAGCGAAACTTTATGCGTCAACCAAACTTTAACAGCAATAA
>JBPCPQ010000279.1:0-22556 GCA_050999015.1 Pyrinomonadaceae bacterium
GAGCAAGCACTGCTTAAGTTTGAGCAGGTGCCGCAGGAGATTCTCGCGCTATGCAGTCTGCCGGAGGAACTGGCGCTGGCGGCCTGAAGCGCTATTTCATAAAAACATTATCTTGAATGCTATAGAACCCGCCCGCTACCGCAGGCGGTACTGACAAAAAGCATCCACTTCTTAGTACGGCTTCAATATAGGAGCAGTAGACCAATCATCGTGAAGAAAGGGGAAAACGATGAATCGCCCTTTCCCCTTCCCCCTCCCCCTTCGCCGCGTTCAGAACGTGTAGCGCACCACCAATTGAATGTTGCGCGGCGTGTTGCCTTGAGTCGTCACGCGCCCGAAGTTGCCGCGCCGCGTGACGACGCCGTTGACGACGGTGTCTTTGTCGCTCACGTCGCGGCCCGGCGTGCCGAAGACGACGAAGTTAAAGGCGTTGACGAATTCGGCGCGCAGTTGGAGTTTCTGATCTTCCTTGAACCTGAAGTTTTTGACGATGCCTATATCAACGTTCTTGTATGTGTCGCGGCGCAAATCGCTGTAGTTGCGCGCGGCGTTGCCGAGCGTGAACTCCGACGGGTTGGTGAACGCATCCGGGTTGAAGGCGAAGCCGCCGTTGCGGATGTTCTCCTGAATCTCTGACGCCGAATAACTGCGGTCAACTCCGTCCACGACGTTCGCGCGGCGCACGGCATAGCTCAGACCAAAGCCGGGCGCGGTGAGGCCGACCGGGCCGCCGGATTGACGCGACGCGGTGCCGGTGATTTGAAAGCCACCGAGCAAAGCATTCGTGAGACGATTGAAGCCGCTACCGAATCTTCTGCCGCGACCGAGTGGCAATTCGTAGCTGAAAGCGGCGGTGAAGCGATGCGGGATGTCGAAGTTGGAGATCGTGTAATCGCTGGCGATGTCGTAAATATTCTCGACGGTCGAGCCGCCGCCGCCGCCGTTGTTGTTGCCCGCGCCGCCGATGTCCATCGCTTTCGAGAAAGTATAGCTGGCAGTGGCTGACAAGCCGTCGCTGAAACGCTTTTGCAGTTGCACTTGCAGCGCATTGTACTTACTCGCTCCGACCAGCGTTCGGTAGAGCGCCGGGTTGTCGTACTGCGGATACGGCTTTAGCAATTGCGCGCGGGTGACGGTGGCGCTGATAAGCGGCGAGTTCGGGTTAGTGATGATTCCGAAGAACGGGTTGGCGATTTGCTGGTTGAAGAAGTCTGAGACGCTCGTCGCGGCGACGCAAAGTTGATGCGCGCGTAGTCAAGATACTCCGGCGGTAACTGGTTGAGGTTGATGCTCGGGAACGGCAGCCGCGTGCCGTGGCTGCCGACGTAAGCGAGGTCTAAGTCGAGGTTATTTCCCAACTGCCTTTGAACGACAAAATTGTATTGCTGTGTGTAGGCCGTGCGGCGATTAGGTTCGACTAAAAGAGGGCTTTGCCCGATCTGTGTATTGGCACCGAGGCTGGTGCCCGGCGGGGGCGGCAGACCGCCGGAGAAGGGGTCAGTTGAAAACACCGTGCGTGCGCCGCTTCCGCCCGGCTGCACGATTTGCGCCGACTGGTTGGATTGGGTCGTGCCGGTGGTAAAGACGACGCCGAGCGCCGAGCCTTGTTCGGCGGAGAGCGGCACGTAATAGAGTCCGTAGCCACCGCGAATTGAGGTCTTGTCGTTGATGCGGTAGGCGAAGCCGATGCGCGGCGCGAAGCGGTTCTTGTTGGTTCTCGTCTGCGGCTCACCGGGGAAACTCAGCAGCCCGCGCAAGTCTGTGAAGTTCGGCCTGAGCGTTCGCACGATTGGATCAACCGGGGCGGAAACGCGACCATTGAGTTGCGACGGCGCGTCGAGATCAAAGCGCGTGATTTGGCCGTGCGTTTCGTCGGTGCCGGTTTCGAGGTCGTAGCGCAGACCGAGGTTGAGCGTCAAATTGGGTCGCACCTTCCAGTCGTCCTGAACAAAAACCGCGCCGTATTTGTGGTAAAGAGTGATTGGCGAGACGGACTCGCGGGTCGCGCCTGACGGCAGACCGAGCAGCAGCGAGGCGAGCGATGATCCGGCTTCGGCAGCGTTACCCGTGGGAGCGACCGTCGGGATTGGCCCGCGCGTGAAGGTACGGTTGTAGCTATACGTTCCGTCCGGGTTGTTGTACTGAAAAGCGAAGAAGCGCAGGAGTCGAAACTCGCCACCCGTCTTAATCGTGTGACCGCCTTTAATCAGCGTCACGGCGTCGGCAATCGTGGTCGTGTCGCGCGGTTGATTGTTGCCGCCGCCGCCAATCTGCCCGCCGGTGATTTCGCCGGCAATACCCTGACCTTCCGCTCCGCCCGCAAAGTTGAAAATCGGGAACGACAAAATCGGCGCCGTGGCCGCGACGTAAGCGGGCAATCCTAATATGGTCGGGTCAAAGCCTTGTCCGTTTAAGACTTGGTTGGCACGCACGCGCGTGTAGCCGTAGCGAAAATTATTAATCGCCGTCGGCGTGAAGGTATAGACGTCGTTGAAAGTCGCGTTGAAGAACGAGTCTCGAATAATGCGCGCGTTTGAAGCCACCGAGTTGAGAAAACTCGGCTCACCTTGAAATCTTTTCTCGTTGCTGAAGCGTCCAAACAAGCTGTGCCTGTCTGAAAGCGTCTTATCAACGCGAGCCGCGACAATATCGCGTGTAAACTCCGCGGTGTCGGAGTACACAAAATTATCGGTCAGCCCCGGTTGATTCGGCAGCGGCAAGTACGACAGCAGATTCAGCCCCACCGGATCGAGGCACGCAAAAGTGCGCGGGCCGGACGGACAGCGCGGCAACAGATCGAGGCGGTTGCCGGGGATCGCCTGCCGCACCAGTATCGCATTACCCAGTCTGTCACGCTGGCCGTTCGGCACCAGCGCTCCGTAAGGGCTGTACACCTGGCCGAAGACGCCGCGCGAACCGTCGGCATTGATGACGGGGAGCGAAGTCCCGTTGATCGTGACGTTGGGGCGCGTCGCATTCGGTTGCAGCAGTTCCGACAAATCGCCGGTGCGCATCCGCGCCGTCGGCATCGTTAACTGCTTTGAGAACGGATTTTTCTCTCGCCGCCCTTCGTAGTTAAAGAAGAAGAAGGCCGTCTTGCCGCCGATAGTTTTGCGTCCACCTTCGCCGAAGCGCGGCAGGAAGATCGGGCCGCCGATGGCTCCGCCAAACTGGTTGCGCTTAATCGGGATGCGCGGCAGAACCGGCGTTCCGTTAGCCGTTGTCCCACGCCGGTTGCGCTGCCAGCCGTTCGCGTTCAATCCGCCGTTTTGGAAATACTCGTAGAGTGCGCCGTTGAGGTCTATCCGGCCGGCTTTTGTCACGATGTTGACGATGCCGCCGCCGGAGCGTCCGTATTCCGCCGAGTACGCGCCTGACAAAACCTTAAACTCACGAATCGAATCCTGCGGCGGCGAGATGGCGACGCCGTTGAAGTCGGCGACCGTGTTTGACACGCCGTCGAGCAGCACGTCGTTCGTTGACGCTTGTCCGCCGCTCACGGCAAAGCTTGAGTCGAAGAAGTTCGGTTGCCGGGCGTGCCGATTGGTCCTTGCGCGTTGCCGTTCTGATTCAGGTTCTCGCCCTGCGCCAGCGCGAAGCCCTGATCGATTACGCCGGGCACGAAGTTGAGAAATGACAAGGCATTGCGCTGTGCCGAAGGCAAATCCTCAATCAGCTTGTTCTCAAGCGTCGTCTCCAAGCTCGGATTCTCAGTGACCAAAAGCGACGCCGACTCGTCCGTCACTTGCACGACCTCTTGTGACCCGCTGACGCCGAGACTGAAATCGAGCGTCGCGGTCTGCGCCACCTCCAGTTTCACATCCGGGCGCGTGACGCCGGCGAAGCCGGAGCTTTCAACTTTGATCGTATAAAAGCCGGGCTGCAAAAACGGCAGAGTGTAGCGCCCCTCGCTGTCGGTCGTCGCGGTCTTCACCAGACTTGTGTCAATCGAAGTAGCCGTCACGGTCGCACCCGGCACGACCGCGCCGTTCGGGTCGGTGACGGTGCCGGCGATTGTTGCGGTAATCGTTTGCGCGAAAGACGGAATCGGCGCAAAAGCCAGAAAGAGAAGCATCAGGCATGTGGCAAGCAGCGTACTGCTAAAATGTTTCATCGTTGTACCTCATAAAATAATTTTGAATCTCAAGCGTTATACTGCCGAGTAACTGTTGCGACCGGCACAAGGCAGAAGACGCAGAAAGAAAGCGTATGCCACACTCGAACTTCAGCGACGCTCCGGCGGGACTACTTCTAAAAACTAACACGTATCGTTCCGCTACCGCATCAAGCAAACTCACTTCATCGGAATTGCTTCTGCGTCGGGACTGAACTTGCGCCGGGAACGGGCGATGTCCACTCCGTCACAGCTTTTTGCGCGATTAGTTTCGCGGTCAATGCTTTGGCGTCCACGTCCTGCACGGCAATCTTCTTATCAATCGCCATCTTCGCCGCGACACCCGCCGCTTGGCCGATGATCATGTATTGCGGCTCCATGCGCAGAGTCGAGTAGGTGACGTGACTGGCCGAGAAGCATACCGGCACCAACAGGTTCGTTGCTTCTTTCCGCTTCGGCAGGAGAATTCGATACGGTATCTGATACGGCTGCACGGGCACCTGCATGTCGCCCTCGTTCTCGACCGCGCCGTCGGCGGTCGGCACGCGCTGGATGTTGTGTGAATCCGAGTTGTAGGAACCCATGCCGATCACGTCCGCCTTCGTGCGTTCGGTCTGAACGTCCTTCTGAATCATGACGTACTCGCCGACCATGCGCCGGGCCTCGCGCACGTAGAGTTGGCGCGGCCAGTTGTCGGTGTCAACGAACTCGTCTTTCGCCAAGCCGTAGCGACCGACTTCCTTCTGCAAGTCGGCGGGCACCTGCGGATCGTTCGCCAAGAAGTAGAGAAAACCCGCGACGTAGTCTTTGTGCGCGTGCCAAATCTCGGCGCGGCGTTTGTAGCTCGCTTCCGGGTAGTCCCAGTTGCCGCCGATGTAGTCGGTGGAGAACGCGCCGTTGTTGTTCGTGTCGGTCTTCCCGTTCGGCAGCGGGTCGGGCTTCATCACCTCACGCATGCGCGGCGCACGCCCCTCCTTCTCCGTCATCGCTTTCAGCATGCGCGCCAAAAGCTCGTAGCGCGTCGGGTCGTACTTCGGCGGGCGCGGAAACGGCACGCGGTTCGCCGGCACGTCCGTCATGCATAAACGAAAGTTGTACGCCTGAACTTTCTTGTCCGCCGCGCCCACGGCTCCTTTCGGCCCGACGTAAATTTCGGGCAGTAACTTGCCGCTCGCGTCGTATGGCGAGATGCGCACGGTGAATTGATGCTTCGGCGTGTGCTCCCTGACTCCGGCCAACGACTCGCCGTACTGCGCCTGCGATTCGCGACCATACGTGTAGGAGACTTTAGACTGCGCCATCAGGTCGCCCTCGTAGGTGCCGTCGGCGAAGATTTTGGCGGCGAACGTGTCGCCGTTTTCCATCACAATCTCCGTAATCTCCGTCCCCTTTTTGCGCACCCCTCCGCGCTCGCGCAACCGGTGGTTGAAGAAGACTCGGACGCCCGCTTCTTTCAACATCTCGCCAAAAACTTGTTCGGCGACGTGCGGCTCGAAGTACCAGCCCGTGTCTCCGAGGTGCGGACGATTGATGCTCTCATTGAACCTGCGCGTGACGTTCCCGCCGTAGTGACGACTGACGCGTTCAAAGAATTCCCGCGAGTAGCCGCCGATGACGGCGCCGCGATCCGGCCCGTAGTCGGTCCACCCCAGGCCGCCCGACATCATGCCACCGAGGTGGCTTCCGGGGTCAAGCAAAGCGACCGTGGCTCCCTCGCGTGCCGCCGCGACGGCCATCACCACGCCGCCCGCCGTGCCGCCGTAGATCACCACATCATATCGGCGGGGAGTTGCCGCGCGTGTATCACCGGGCGAGACTGCTCCCCACAAAATCAAAGTTAGCGCTAAGAAGAAACGCATCCTTCCACCTTTCGCGTAACGCGCGCTCAATCTTTTTTATCGAACGCGAGATCGAAATCTATTTCGGCTTCAAACGTCCTGCCCCACGGAAGGTCGAGCCGTAAGTTTGAGATGGATTTAGGAACAAGTTGAAGACTGTTACGCCGATTGTCATCAATAACTGGGAGCCGTTTGGCGAAATCCTGCCAGAGATTTTCGACGTGCGGGCGCATCTCTTCGCGGATGAAGTTTTCCAGCAGCGTCTCGCCTTCGGCGTCAAGACGATTACGGTTGAGGCCGCGCGCCTTCGCGTAATCGCGATTCACCTCGACTCTCACGAGCGAGTGGTAAGCGTAGTCGTCTATCAAGCGATGCAAAAGGAATTTCATCTGCGCGCGTCCGATGCGCCCGGCGCGGGCGGGCACGGATTTGGCGAGGCGGTCAACGGCAAGCGCGTAGAGAATCCCCTGCGGCAGCGCCGTGCCGATGGTGTTGCCGGCCGTATTCCACGAAGCGTAGCCGAACAGTCGCGGAAAGATTTTCCGTCTCCGCAATTCTTCGGTGAACTTTTCATCCGCGCCCTGCACGTTGCCCCGAAAGTCTATGTCAGCGACAATCACGCGCCGCCCCGCGTCTACATCGCGCGCGATCTGGGCGGCGAACTTCTCAGCCGCTCCTGATTCGGCACGCGACGCGAAGACATAGAACAGAATGTCCGCGTTCGCCGCGTTTTCAACTTCACGTGCGCCCGCCGCCGCGATCTGAAAACTGACCGAAGCGTGCAGTGGGCGGTCTTCGTAGGGCGCGACGCTGAGACGCTTTTCTTCCGACGAGTAAATTGCCGCGACGCGTGGCGCGTAGGCGTACTTTTTTGCCAGCGCGCGGGAAAGCAGCAGCATCGCTACTTCGTCCGCACCCGGCTGCACGGCGACCCGCTCAGAGAGTCTTAATTCTTTAACCTTCGCGTTCAATCGCTCGCGGTCGGCGACGTGGACGCCGCGCGGCTTCGCGTCGTCCTGCGCGAGAATGAGGTAATCAATGATTCTCTTTCCTGTCATCTCGATGCTCGCCAGATTGACGGCGAGATTTCGCGCCCGCGCTTGTTTGTAATCGTCGAGAGCGGCGGCGGGAATTTCACGTTCGAGCCGCGCGACTTGTTCGGCGAGTTGTGCGTCCTTCGTTCTCTCAGGCGACATCTCCGCCCACTTCGACAATTTCTCGCGGTATGCCTCGTTCGCGCCGTCAGAAGTCGGGGCGAGACGCATAATCACGTTGAAGGCGTAGACGGGCAGGTGAGGCGCGCGACGTCGGATGTCGCGGAGTAGATCAAGCCGCTTCATCGCCTCGCCGAGCGGCGTGTGGTACACGCGCGAGGCGACGAGTCCGCCGTAAGCAAGCATGTCAATCGAGACGATCACGACGTCAAAACGTGTGAAGTCTTGCGCTCGCAGCCACGCCCCGATTCGCTCCGCGTCGCCCGGCACGGTAAAGCGTCCGAGCATTTCGCGCGGCGGCGCGACCACTTCCGCGTCAGCGATTAAGCCTTGCATAATCGGAAATTGAAGACACGGCGGGCGGTCGTCGAGTGAAATCAGCAGCACGCGGGCGACATGCTTATGAGCAAGACTTTGCGCCCCGACGGCGTCGCGCGCCGTTGTTGCGGTAACATCGTAAGCCGTCAGCGATAACAAGGCGACGATGATGCGGACTACTTTCTTCAGCATCCTCTTTCCGTCGCTCGACGCGGCTGCAATTGTAGTTTTCATACGATTGCGGTTGCGGACAAAGTGCCTTTTCACTATTGTGTGTGGCCGAATAGAATAAGTGTTGATGACTTCGCGTCAAGTTAATGCGGTGCCACGCTCGGTGTCAACGCTCATTCATCTCTACCATCGTTACGACAGTTGCGTGATCGGAGGTTGAGTCCTTGTCATTGATGCTTCAGGAGATCGCCGAGCAGCCGGCGGCACTCGAAAAGACAATCGCCGAAGAGCAATCTAAAGTGTCGCGCCTCGGCTCGTTTCTCCGCGCACGCGACATTGATTTGATCGTTCTTGTGGCGCGCGGGTCGTCGGACAACGCCGCGCTGTTCGGCAGGTATTTATTGGAAATCACGACCGGCACCCCCGTCGCCCTCGCCGCGCCGTCGGTTCACACGCTCTACGGCGCGCGGCTCAATCTACGGCGCGCGCTCGTCATCGGCGTCTCGCAATCCGGCGAAGGCGAAGACATCAATCGTGTGCTGGAGAACGCGCGCGCGGGCGGCGCTTATACCGTCGGCATCACGAATGAGGCACAGTCAACAATGGTCGGACTTGTTGACGAAACGCTTCTGATGCACGGCGGGCGCGAGCGCTCGGTCGCGGCGACCAAAACTTACACCGGCCAACTATTGCACTTTTATATGCTCGCCGAAGCGCTGGCCGAAACAAGCGTCAAATTAGGTTATGAGGCGATACCGGAGTTTGCAGCGCGCGCACTCGAATCGCGCCCGGCGGTCGAGGAGTTGGTCGAGCGTTACGTTTTCATGGAGAACTGCGTCGTCGTCGGGCGCGGCCTGATCTACGCGAATGCTTATGAGATGGCGCTGAAGTTGATGGAGACATGTTACGTCGTGGCGGAGCGATTTTCGTCGGCGGATTTTCTGCACGGCCCGCTGGCAATCGTCGAGCGGCATTTCCCGATCATGATCTTCGCGCCGCCGGGCGTTACCCTCGCGGGCGTCAATGAACTTCTCGGACGCCTTCAGGAACTTCGGGCCGACACGCTTGTGATTACCGCCGACGAAGCGGCGGCGAGTGCCAGCACCCGCGCGGTCATGATGCCCGGTGAAATCAGCGAGACGCTTTCGCTCATCCCTTACATCATCCCCGCGCAACTCTTCGCCGCGCTCCTCGCCGACGCCAAAGGCCTCAACCCCGACGCCCCACGCTCACTCGCAAAAGTCACGCGGACGCTGTAGAACGCTGCGGTTCAGCCGCTGCTGAATGAGCGGCGGCTCTTGAATAGCCTCACTTATTTCGCCGGCGTCATTTCTCATCTAAGTTCACGACGCTGATGGGCATGTCCCAATGTGCCAGCAGAATCTCGAACCGCTTTTGCTCCTCGCGCTTGAATGTCTCTTGGTCGGGGTAAAGCTGTTTGATAATCGGCGCGGAATCGAAATCGTCGTGCGCCACTTGAACATTCTTCCAGACAATTCTGACGCGGTAATCCCATCGCTCCACTTCGGTGCTGTGGTAAAGCGGAGCCTCTGCCGTTACTTGGAGAGCGCGTCCAAGCTCGATTTCCTTTTTGAGTACGGGATAGTGATTTTTCCTGAACAAGCGAATGAACTCGTCGGCATGACCCCACTTCGCTTTGTAGTAATACTCGACGATAAAAGGTTTGTCCTGCGCTCTGGCCTGAGAGGTTTGAGCGTGAACAACTGTGTGCGCTGTCTGCCACAATACGAGTGCTAGCGAAAGCAACACACCAACCCGGAAAGTTTTCTCAACTAAGTTGACTTGAAGTTTCACAAGCTTGTCCTTTCGTGTCTTCGGGAGTAGTGACGGTTGCTTAATCTCACGATGGCCGCCCGCCGTTGCGGTTGAGCGGGGCATTCGTTCACTGTTGAGAAAATTCATCTGGCAGCGCGCCTGCCGGCGACACATCTTAGCGCGGCGAATCCTTTTCCAGCCCCGTGCCGCTGAACAAATGTAACAATGTTCCCGCCACAATCACATACGTGCCCCAGTGGCTCAGAGGGGTGTACAAATTTGTCAGCTTCGGCTCATGGAAGAATGCCACGATGAATAATGACGAAGCGATAATGATGAGTCCGCTCCCGATCACTTGAAGGATTCTGCGCCAGAGATGCGGATGAAAAGTAACGTAAGCGGCGATTCCAAGATTGAGCAAACCAGCCAGCAGGATAAAGATGTGTCTCGTGCGGTATAACATCCTGAGACCGTCCGGCGCTCCCGCCATGTGATTGAGATACTTATCCATGTACTGCCCGGTGAGCAGGAAGGCGATGACGACCAGCACTCCGAACACTAAATGAACTTTCTTCATCACATCCTTTAACAACCACGCGGAGGCAGAGCACATGCCGGCGCAAGCGCGATTGACGGCGCGCGCGCGACACGGGAAATCCTGAGCCTTACTCTACACGCTTCCCTCAGTGCGATATGTATTCGTGGAGCAATTGAATCTCGGCACCCTGCTCGCTTAACTCGACGCGCATGATGTCGCGCATCGAGAGCATCCCGACCCAGCGCTCGCCGCTGACTACGGGTAGGTGGCGGCTGCCGACGCGCTCCATTCTCTCCAGCGCGTCGTGCGGAGTCTCGTGGCATTCGATCACGGCGCGCACGTCGCTCATCACTTCGCTCATCGGCACTGTCGCCGCATCGAGTCGCTTCACGACGACGCGGTTCAGCAAATCACGCTCGGAGAAAATTCCACATAGGCGGTCATTATCGTCCAGCACGCAGACCGCGCCGATCTGCCGGCTCGCCATAAACTCCGCCGCTTCGAGCGCGCTCGCGGTGTCGCGCACGAAATACGGCTCGCGCTCGCAAACAACCCTTTCGATTGTCACCACCACTCAACTCCTTTCAACAGAGTAGCGTGCGGCTAGCGCCTTCATTATATGCCCGAATAACCGGCGGCGGCAGATTTTCTCCGCAGGCATTGTGGCAGAAGCGCGGCGTCTTTTTGTCTCAAAGAATTTCTTAGCCGCATTCCGGTCTCAGAAAAAATTCAAAAAAACTCAGAATCCTCTAACGACCGTTTGCCCGCCCGCCGTGTATCTTCCGTCCTCGACGAACGAGCGAGGCACGTGTGTGCCGTCAACTGTTACAAATCTAATGAGAGGTCTTAATTCGTAATGCGTGTGGAAGAACAGAACAAAGTAATTTTCGAGAAAATTCATCAGGCGATGGAGCGTGACGGGTTCACCGCGCACGCCGATTTCTTCGCCGAGCGAACAATCAATCATGGCATCCCGACGACCCGTGAAATGATCCGCGCCGTGCTTCAGGACATCTCGGACACTTTCCCCGATGTGCGGATGGAGCCGATTAACATCGTGGCCGAAGGCGAGTGGGTCGTCGGGCGCTACACGTTCAGCGGCACGCACACGGGCGTGGGGCGACACCCTTTTGTCCACAACGGTTTACTAACGGGCGTCCCGCCGACTGGGAAGAGCATGTGTGTGCAACACATTCACATGTTTCGTTTGAAGGACGGTCAAATCGTCGAACACCATGCCACCCGCGATGACATCGAGATGATGCGACAACTCGGTCTTCACCCACCGACTGCCCCTCCCGGACTTTATTAAACCAACTCAAAAAGGAAGTTAATTGATTGTCGTGTGGCTTCCACACTCGGCCGGAGTGTTACTTCGCACCCCGCTGGAATCTGCCACGTCATTAAAACTACTGCTGCCGGGAGCGCTCCGCTGTGGCGCTGACGATGTGCGTATACAGTGACTGACTATCCCTAATCGAAGAGTTACCCTCATGAACAATACAAGAATCATAAAGCTAATCATTACGCTGCTGACGCTCGGCCTGATTGCAGTGGTGAGCGTGAAATCAGCTTTTCACGGTCAGGCGCAGAACGAAGATAATGGAAAGGGTGGCGGCAACCGCTCCGGCAAGCGCCTCTTTGAGCGGGAGACCTTTGGCGGCAACGGGCGCACCTGCGCGACGTGCCACGGCAGCGATACGGGAACCGTCTCCCCGGAAGACGCGCAAAAGCGGTTTGCGAAAAATTTTCATGACCCGCTCTTTGTCCACGACGGAAGCGACGACGGGCTTGGCAACGGCGCGACGCGAATGCTCGCTGACGCGACCGTGCTGGTCACGATACCTCTGCCCCAGAATGTGCGCCTCGCTGACGACCCCTCGGCGCGGTCGGTGTCGCTCAGACGCGGCATCCCTTCAACGCTCAACACACCCGCGCTCGATCCCGTCCTGATGCTCGACGGGCGTGACCCCGACCTTGAGTCGCAGGCTCGCGGAGCGATCCGCGCTCACTTTCAAAGTACCGAAGAGCCGAGCGACAGAGACCTTCAGCGCATTGCAGAGTTTCAGCGGACGAAAGAGTTTTTCAGTTCAGACGAGTTAAGGAATTTTGCTCGCGGCGGTACTGCTCCCGTACTGCCGGAGGGACGCACGGAATCCGAGAAGCGCGGGCGGCTGTTCTTTGAGGACGTGCCCTTAACCAGTCCGAGCCAGAAGGCGGGAAGCTGCGCCGTGTGCCACAGCGGCCCGATGCTGAACGAGACGAACAAGTTCTTTCCGTTTCCGCTTCCGCCCGGTACGCGGTTCCAGAACATACTCGTCTCCACCTTCAACGCCGCCGGGAATCCCGTCAGAGATTTCATCTTCACGAACCCGGACGGAAGCGAAACCGTCATTAGAAGCCCCGACCCGGGGCGCGCACTAATCACGGGTGACGCGCACAGTCCCCTCTTCGACAGCGTAGATGCTTTCAAGATTCCGTCGCTCCGGGGTGCCGCCCGGACGGCCCCTTACTTCCACGATAATTCCGCAAAGACACTTGAAGACATGGCGCGACACTACGCCGAATTCTTCAAGATCATCTCCGACCCTTCGCGCACCGGCAACCCGGCGCTCGTTCTGACGGAGCAAGACCAAGCCGACATTGTGGCTTACATGAAGCTCCTGAATTGAAAACAACCGACGAACATTTTTGACTGGGCGTGCTCGCGGGCATGCCTTCATCCGACAAGGAAATCTTTACCAGAGACACGACAATGCTAAACAAATTCATCAAGCAAAAACTTCTCGTTGCGATCATGCTCGTGACTTCAACATTCACGCCTGCGGCCTACACCAAAGGCCAGACCACGCTCAACACCCCGGCCAAAACAATTAACCAGAATGGTGTTGACAGCAAGAAGCGCGTTGCGACAGAGCCGTTCGTCCGTACCGAGCTTTTCTTCGGCACCGACAGGGAGGACGGCACCGACGTTACCGACGAGGAATTTAATTGGTTCCTCGATGCGGTGGTTACGCCGGAGTTTCCTGACGGACTGACACTCTTAAGCGGCAAGGGTCAATTCTGCTGCGACGTAAACGGCGGTGTCATTCAGGAAGGCAGCAAACTCTTGATTCTGTTCTATCCGCTTGCGACGCAGAAAGAGAGCGGCGAAAAGATCGAGAAGATTCGCAAGGATTATAAAAATCTCTTTCATCAACAATCAGTCCTGCGCGTTGATGATCCCCGGCCCGTGCGGGTTTCGTTTTAGGCCGCTCATCTAAATCGAAGCATAAAAGATTGGGATACTCGGCAGCGTGGTAGCACGAGACCCAGCGGTCTGTGTTGACAGAACAATCACCGACCGCAAGTCTGCGCAACTTACATGTCTATGTTGAATTAAAGAAAGGAAAACTTAAATGCGATTTCTTGAGCGCGACGGGGTGACACTGGCCTACGAAATTTCCGGCCGGGGCACCGCGCCGATCTTGTTGGTTCATGGCTGGTGCGACAATCACTCGCACCTCGCGGCGATGGCTTCCTATTTTTCCGAACGCTACCGCGTCGTGAATGTTGACCTGCGAGGACACGGGCAAAGTGATAAGCCGGATAGTCCATACACCATCGCCACATTCGCCGACGATCTCGCGTGGATGTGCGGTCAACTCGACATCCAAAAGCCAATCGTCATCGGACATAGTCTCGGCGGAGCCATCGCACTCGAATTGGCCGCCCGTCACCCTGACGTACCGGCGGCGATCATTGCTCTGGAAGGCACCATTCTGTTCCGTTCCGAAGTACGTGAAAGCGTTCAGCCGTTTGTCGCGGCGTTGCGCAGCCCGGCGTGGCGCGAGGCGATGCACGACTTCGTCGAGATGGGCTTCACTCCGACCGACGATCCTGATCTACGACGCCGCGCACACGAAGAGATTAAGCGCCTGCCTCAACACGTGGTCGCCTCCGTCGGTGAACAATCGCTGCTGTGGGATGCCGCAACGGCGGCGCATAAATGTCGCGTGCCGGTGTTGTATGTTGACGCCGGAGGGACATTGAGTGACCTCGACCAGTTCAAGGCGCTCTGCCCGCAACTCGCCGTCGGCAAGATCATCCACGTCGGACACAACCAGATGGTGGCGACACCGGGGCAGGTCAACACGATGATTGATCGCTTCCTCGCCGTCGAGTTGAGCATTGTCGGGTCTGAATTGTTTACACGAAAGACCAATCGGCGAAGGCGTGCCTTGCGCTTCGGTATGACGTTCAACACACCTGTCACGGCGGGCGAGGGCATAAAGTTGTAACGGCCTTGAGGGGATTTGTTGGGCGTCGCCCCCGGAATCGCCGCGCCATACAATAAGTAGAAACACTGGATGAAACTTGTGCCCTACTCAGTTGTCGGCATACTGCTTTCGATTCAGTGTGAGTTGAAAGATTGTCGAGGGAGAGCAATCTGTGGCCGAAAGTTCTAAGCGGCTTTATTTCACGATGGTGTTCGCGCTGGTGTGTTATGTCATCGGCTCGGGCTTCGTCCAGTCGTTCGTCAATTACCCGACTTGGAAGCTAGTCGGGGCCGACGAGTTTAAGACGTATCACAACGGAATGTCTCCTCTGATTATCAAGTTCATGGTTCTGCCGTGGCTTGTGGAAATCGCGCTGACCATTTCGCTGCTCTGGCTCCGCCCGCAGGCCATCCCGCGCCGGGCGGTGGCGGCGGCGCTGATGCTGAACGCCGTCAGCGCCATCTCGGCCGTAACGGTTCAGATTCCGATTCAGATACAACTTGGTGATTCGGGACTGTCCGTTGAATTGTTGGACAAATTGCTTGAGACCGATTCGATAAGGGCGACGGCTTCCATCTTGAAAGCGTTTCTGTATCTGTGGATGATGTCTCTCATTGTGCGCAACTCAGTCTCGACGATTGAGGGAGGCGCACATAATTTCCAGACTCGAAGGAGGAACTTGAGATGCATTCACAGAGTAAAGGGCGGCGGATCGCCGCTTGGATTTTAACGAGCCTGTTGACGCTGATGTTTGTCGGCAGCGCCATCGGTAAATTACTCGGCGCGCAGCCGGTGGTTGAAATGTTTACGAAGTGGGGATTGAAAGATCAGACGCTACTGATCGGCGCGGGAGAGTTAATCAGCGCGCTACTCTTTTTCATTCCGCGCACAAACTCGCTCGGCGTGTTGCTGTTGTCCGCGTATTTGGGCGGAGCCATCGTCACGCACATGCAGAACGGTGAGCCTTACGTCGTTCCGGCAGTGATGCTCGTGCTGGTGTGGGTGGCGGGGTATCTGCGCCATCCTGAAATCTTGCAAAGCTTTCGCTCCGGCAAAGCTTGAGACGATACTGATATGCACATGGGAGTATCCCAGATGTTGACGAGCCGAACGCGGCCTCGATTCGCATGCTTGAAAAATTAGGCATGACCCGAACCCGGCGCGCGATTATCAACGAACGACCGCTTCTCTATTACAAAATTTGTGCTTCCGACCTATGAGGATGAAGCGAATCAGCTTCGGGGACGCTCTAAATTAAAACCCAAGATAATGAAACAAGGATGGACAGGATAGACAGGATGAACGGAATTGTTTTGCCTTGATACTGTGCATCCTGTCTATCCTTGTTAATTTCTTCGTGTGCCTGTCTTGTGTGGTTGGATTCAGTCGAAGAGAACGCCCTGCGATGAAGGCCGGCGGAAAGTGCTAGTGGGCGGCGCAGAGTAAGACGAGGCGTCGTCAATGTTGAAGCCAAGGCGCGCGCGGTGGAGGCGAAAACTCTTTTCGATCATCTTCCAATACTCGCCGCGTCCGCGCATCCGCTCGCCGAACTCGCTTGAGTTGAGTTTTCCGTCACGCGCCTCGCGCACGCGGTTCATCACGCGGTCGGCCTTCGTCGGCAGACGCTCGCGCAGACGCTGTTCAAAATATGGCGCAACGCTTCCCGGCAGACGCAGCATTGTCATGAATGCTTCGCGCGCGCCGGCCTCTCGCGCACGCTTCAGGAGTTGTGGGATGTGTGAATCGTTGAGTCCGGGAATGATCGGCGCGATGCCGATGCCGACTGGCACGCCCGCCGCCGCGAGTTCCGCCATCGCACGAAAGCGCGCGTCCGGCGACGGCGCGAACGGCTCAAGAGCACGCGCCGTTTCGTAGTCTGCGAAAGGAATTGTAAAGAACACGCTCGCCTCAGCCTCACGCGTGAGCGCGGCAAGCAGTTCAGCGTCGCGCCGCACGAGAGCGGACTTGGTGACGATGCCGACGGGATTACGAAACTCCAGACAGATTTCGAGACACTTCTGCGTCAGGCGGTAATGATTTTCGAGCGGCAGGTACGGGTCGGAAGTGAACGAGAACATCAACACCCCGCCGCGCCAACTCCGCCGCATAAACTCCGCGCGCAGCAACTCCGGCGCACGCACCTTCGCCACAATCTTCGTCTCAAAGTCGGTGCCCGCGCCGTAGCCGAGATACTCGTGCGTCGGGCGACTGAAGCAGTAACTGCAAGCGTGCGTGCAGCCGCGATAGCAGTTCACCGAATAATCGAAGCCGACATCCGGGCTGTTGTTGTGCGTGATAATCGTGCGCGTCTCGGTCTCCTCAAAGACCTCAATCTTCGTCTCCGGCGGCTCGCCGATCCATTCGACCGTCGTATCAAGCCACGGGTTCGGCGGGTTCTTTACGTAGTGCATAAAAGAAAGACGTGCGGTGTGTGACAAGCTACCGAATGTCGGAATCGGGAGGCTGTGTAGAACGGCATTCAAGAAAATCGAAGCGGACAGCCGTGAAAGAACTGCTACCGTGTAGTCCGCTCGAACGACACGAGCACCTCAGATGAGTTGTTAGCTGTCGTTCGATGTAGCCACACGCCTGTGTTACTTTTTATTACTCTGATAATCCCAGATACTCCAGTCCAACTCATTTGCAGGTATGCCTAAATCTTTCGCTACTCTCTCAAGCACATCTACCGCCTCTCTATCAGATAAGGTGTGTTTAGTGATTCCAGTAAGAAATTTCCTTACGTTACTATCTGCCTTGACACTGGGAATACCCTGTCGCATCACTAGCCATTTGTAGATAGCAAAAGAAAGACCTTTAATTTTACCTCTGAAGTCACGGTCGAAATCACTCTCGTTCGCCCATCGGCGCAAACCTTCTTGATCTGTAACGCCAACTGAATCGAAATAAACAAGCAGTCCGCGCAATTGCTGCAATCGAGTCCAATATTTGTATCCCCACAAATATTGAGCTGCGGCAACATTGCCCTCTTTAGTATTAGGATATTTGGCTAAGAAATTAGCAAGGTCATCGCGGGTTCTGATTTTATGCCAGTGATTCTCTTTATAATGACTCTCAGCATTAGCTAAAGTCGTGCGAACCATTTGGTAATCGAGGACGGTGGAAAACAGATTCATGATGAAATCGTTTTCAAGATAGTTGTTGATAGTACGTGGAAGGGCGTGGCAAGCATCCAAGATTTGCTGATACTCGATTTCTGTAACCATTCTCAAATTCCTCCTCTGGAATTACCCAATAGACAGTTAACGCTAATTAGACCGCTGCTTGGTCACTTCATCACCACCGCTTTTCTGACTAAATCGAGACGCAGGAGATTGGGACATCTCCCTTAACAGATTGTATTTTTCAAAGCACCGAAGGTGCGACATTCAATAGCCCGGCGCACCGCGCCGGGAAAGAAGCCAACGAGTTTATCAGCCCTGACAGGGCGTCATAAACAGGCCGCATTATTTCGCCCCTTCGGGGCTTCTACTTCTAATACTCTACGTACCCGGCGCGTTGCGCCGGGCTATTGAATGTCGTCCTTTCAGGACTTGAAGACAGCGATTGTGGGATGCCCCAACGTCGCGCCCGTTTGAGCGGCGTCTGAGGCGTCATTACAGATTAATTCTTTCACCGAGTCCGAAAAATCTATACCTGTCGCCGTAGACCTTCTGAAAGATCGCAAAGGCTAAGTGCCCGGTGCAATGAGCCGGAGCGACGGATTCGACGCCGTATTCTTCGCGCATTCGCTTCGCCAAATTCTCGATATATTCACGCTTGTACGGAATGAGATGAAATCCACCGACGACTAAACGAATTTTCCCTTTCCGAACTTTTTTGGTTTCCTGAATGATGGTCTCGATGGTGCTGTGTGAGCATCCCGCGATTATTACTTCACCTTTGTCGGTGGCGAACGCGGCAGATAATTCCGGCATGCCGATAAACTGCGGATTCTCCTCAAACGGCGGGTACTTGATAAAGGTGCCCATCAAACGGGAGGTCGTCGGAATTAAAGTTACGCCGGGCAACACTTCTTTCGCTTCGGTCAGATATTCCACATCGGACTTCCAGAATCTGCCCGTCGGCACTGTTACCATCCCCTCAATTACTCCTTCGCCGCGAAAGTATTGCTGGTCTTTGGGCAGCGTCTTCGCAGCGCTCGGTTCAGTTTCTCGAAAAGGAAATTTGGTAGGAGCGCCGAGCGAGAAGAAATCGTTTGGAAGATAAATTTTAACTTTCGGATTGACGCTCAACAGATAATCAAAACCGCCGATGTGGTCGTAATGTCCGTGCGACACGACGGCAATATCAATCTTTCTCAAATCAATTTTCAGCGATTTAAGATTGCTCTCAAACACTCTGGCGTCGGTTCCCGCGTCAAACAAAATCGTCTTCCCTTTGTACTGCACAATCGAAGAGAAACCGAAATCGTGCTTCAGTCCTTTGCTCGCGGAACCGAATGCGTCGTAGACATTCGTTATCACTACGTCCGTTGAAGTCGGCTTCGTCTGCGCTGTGGCGAGGGAACCGGCAGCACACCCGACGATTATCACCAGAATGGATGTTAACCAACTCATTTTTCCGTCTCCTTTTGTCGCCTGAATGCCGCGAACTGTGCGCGCACCCGACGTTGATTGGACCGCCACGAGCCGCTTCTTCAGCCATGACCATTTTGACCATGCCACATCACGAAAAAGAGCCTGTACCTGTCGGGGTCTTCGACGGTGATGAAGCGTCCGCCCCAGCCTTCGTCGGATGGCGGCGCGACCTCGACACCGCGTGTTTGCAGTTGCGCGTGGTAAACGTCTACGTCCGTGACGTTGAAGAAGAAGTGGACGCCGCGACCGCGACGCACCATTGTGATGGGAATTTGCGCGAGCATGAGTTTCAAGCGCCCGGCGCGGAGAGTTGCCATCGGCGGGTCGGCGTCGGGCGTGGTTGATTCGAGGTCGAAGCCGAGCCGCTCGTGGTAGAAAGCGATTGACTCTTCGAGACTGTTGACTTCGAGGAACAGTAGATCAAGACCCGTTACGTCCATGTTCGTTCAGACCGCGCTCATCACAAGATAAATTCCGTAACCGCAAGCGGAGACGGCTCCCCAGAAGGCCGTCTCCTGCGCCCACACGAAGCGACGCGCCGGATGGCTCGGCGCGACTGAATCACGCGCGAAGGCCAGCGCCGCGTGCGCCATCCATACTCCGGCGACGACGACAAAGAACGCGAGGATGGCGAGCGGCCAAAGGAACCAGATGAATTGAAATCTGACCAGCAGCAACAGTCCCAGACCGGACGAGAGACACAACAACGCGCCGACGACGCGCCCGCTGAAGGCATCGGCTTGCGCTGAGGGCGAACGGTGCGGCGTGTACTCATTAGCCTGTGATGATCTTCTCCCGTTGCCTCGCGTCGTGTCGTAAGCGCGGCGGGCGGCCTCGTCGCCGAGCACACGATAAGCCTCGTTGATTGTTTTCATCTTCTCCTCGTCGCCGCCCCGGTCGGGATGGTGGCGCACGGCGAGGCGTTTATAGCGACGCTCGATGACGCCCGCCTCGTCGCTTTCGTCCGCGCCGAGAATCGAGTAGTAGTCCTTCTTGTGGTCAGCGTTGCCCGCCACATCCGCCTCCGACCTTGATGGTAATTGGATGGAGATACTACCCGTGTTAAGGCAAACTTTCCATCAAGGAGATTCTCTCTGCGGCTTCATTTTACCGGGACGAGATGGTTCGACGTGACAGGTCTTCGTCGAAAATCCTCCGCTCTCATAGTTCCCCGACGCTTGATTCTTCGTATGCTACACTTAGCAGAGCTTAGCTTTCCGAGGTGGAAAAGCGGTGCTTACTACTGACACAAAGAAAGCCTTAAACATTCCCGGCCTTATTTGGACTGATCCGGAGCGAATGAGCGGCACGCCTTGCTTTGACAAAACGCGCGTCCCCGTTACTCATCTATTCGAGTACATAGAGGGGGGCGAATCGTTAGAGTCGTTCCTTGTGGATTTTGAAGGGGTCACGCGCGAGCAAGCGATAGGAGTCCTTGAGCTTGCGAAGAAAGAACTCTTAGAAGAGAAAAGCGCCGCGTGAAAATCTTCTTCGACCACTGCGTACCAAAGCGTTTGATGTACATGTTGACTTCGGAGCATGAGGTTAGAACCGCGCAACAGATGAACTGGGCCGAAAAGAAAAACGGCGTCCTTCTTTCTTTGGTCGAGCCTGACTTTGATGTGTTTCTGAGTGTTGACCGAAACATCAAGTATCAGCAAAACCTCTCTCGGCGCTCACTTCGCTTCATCGTCCTCATCGGAAGCGATAACAGGTACGAGACCCTCGCCCCGCTTATTGGCAAGGTGAAAAGAACTCTCCTCACTATCGTACCCGGCGAGTTGATAGAAATCACTTTGTAAATCAAGAATGCGACAATAATCTCTTCTTACAAGACGCTATCTTAATCTGGCGGGAATCTTTATGGCGCTGACATTTTCTCCGGGCGATGATTTGGTGTTTCAGATTGAGAGCGGGTTCGGTCTGCTGCGCGTGCTGGCAATCGAACGGCGTGAGGCGGGGAATGTGTGGCATATTCTCGTCTATGAAGATTTCTACCCAGACGTGGAAAGCGCCGAGGCGGCGCTCGCTTCGGGCGCGTCGCTCGGCGTCCGCAATCCACACCTCGCGCTCACCGACCACGCCTTCGAGAAGACGCCCGCCGCGCGACTCGGCAACCGCCCGGTGAAGGATGATGAGTTAATTGCTTACAGCGACTGGCAGGAGCGCGGCGGCGAAGTGTTTGACCGTTCGGTGCTGCTGATGCTCGGCTTGAGGTAGAAACGCGGAGAGCCTGTGCGTGAGGGAGGGTGTAATCTGGAGAGACGATAACACGCCGTAGCTTCCGCACGGGCTTCCGCCATTGTTCTCTACGTTTGACATTCTACGGCTGACCGAAGCGCGCGCGGTATTCGGTCGAGTAGATAAAGCCGAAGATGAGATGTCGGTAATCGCCTTTCACGATTTGCCCGCGCCCGTTCGTCAAGACATCAACCCAATCATTGTAGCCGGCAGTTTCAGGGTCACGCCGCAGATAACCGAAGTATTGCATCGCCACGAACCCGCGATAGAAAAACTTGTCCCAGACCTGTTGACTCTCGACGAACGCGCGCACAGTTTGCGCCGCCGTCTTCTGCCCCGACGCCATCTCTGAAATCAATTGTGCGCGAAGCGGTTCCGCGACTTTTACGCCCGCCGTCATTTCTAACTTCTCAACGAAGGCTTGCGCCTGCGCCGCCGTCGTCAAGCCGCCGAAGCGCGCGGCGAATTCCGGGCGCGCCATAAAATCGTTGACGAAAGCTGTTTTATTAGACTCTTGCTCAGCCGGAGTCTGGAAGCCGCTGAGACGCGACATGTCGGGGATGAACTCGGCGTAGAGCGGAAGCCTGCCGAGCGCGGCTTCGTAGAAACGATAAATCCAGTAGCCGCGCTCGCCGAACTCCGGCGAACGATAGAAACCACTACTGACATGCACGCGGTCGCACGCTGGACTTGACGCTAAGCCGCCCCCATCCGGCTGACAGTTTTCCAGAACTCTGACCCAATCGTTAAAGCCGGCGGTGTCCGGCTCACGATTGAGAAAATCAACATAGTGCTGGCGCACAAAGAAGCGTGGGTCGTAAACCGGATTCTGACTTGCGGCGGTGTCGTTGTCAGTGATCGTCAACACGGCGGCGGACGTTGCGCCGAGCGTCGCGCCAATCGCATTGCTGAGCGTCAGGTTAACCGTCTCGCCGCTTTCGACGTAAGCATCGTCGGCGACGAAAACGTTGAAAGTCTTCTCCGTCTCGCCGGCGGCGAAACGGAGCGTGCCGATTGCCGTCGTGTAATCTGATTTGTCTGAGGCACTGCCGTTGCTCGCTCCATAATTGACTGTCGCCTCACCGGAAGTGTCGCCGCCGCGCGCGACAGTGATAATCGCGCTCCCAGCGTTTTCCGCGACACTGTAAGCGGCAGATTTGAAGGCAACGGTCGCGGGCGCGTAGATTTCATAAACCGCGCCGTTCGAGAGTGAAACGACGTAGAGATTCCCGTTGGGGCCGGTCTGAATGTCGGTGGTGATGCCGAAATCTCTGCCGATGAGAAAGCTTTCGCTTTCGGTCAGATCAAACTTGTCTTGATTATCGGCGACGCGGTCTTCGTGTCGCGCTTCGGTGACGGCGATGCGCTTGCGGTCGCTCGTCAGATCGAAGCGGAATAGATAGCCGCCGACGAGCGTGGTGCGCGACGCGCCGACGAACAGATCGCCTTCGTAATTCGCGCCGAGAGCGCGTCCGCGCACGAATCCGAT
>JBPCPQ010000439.1:0-6118 GCA_050999015.1 Pyrinomonadaceae bacterium
GTCAAACCGCGATGCGTCGCGTGCGGCGGCGAGATGTTCGATTGAGAAGTGTTCAATCGTCACGACGGACAAAGGACGAGTGGTGTAGCCGAAGTACGGCTCGCGCAGTTCGTCAATCGCCGGCCATGCCGTCAGCACGCGCGCTTCGGGGTGATTGTTCGCAATAAAATGCGCGGCCTCTTTGTGCAGCAGAATGAAATCTCGGTACGCGAGATTTTCTTCCCACGGGTAGCGGCGCGGCGGGTTGACGAAAAGCGCCAGCACGAACCCGGCGCACACGACGATAATTAACTTGCGCCAGTTGCGCGTTCGCCGCCACAGCGTCGAGACGCAGATGATGATCAGCAGCGGCGTGACCGGCAGCATGTAGCGCGCTAGCACCGCGCCGCCGACGAGCGAGAGCGCGGCGACGTGTGCGGCGACAAGAACGGCGAAGACGAGTTGCGTCTCAACATTAATTCGTCGTCTTTCTCCGCCCGCGTCGCGCAAAGGGCGGCGCAGCATCAGGAGCGCCGCCGCGCCGGTTAGTAAAAACAGATTCATGTGGCCGGTGACGTGCCAGAGCCTCTCCGCTCCGGCGAACATGATGCGCGCCGGTGTGAGCGTCGCTTCCACGTTGTAACGGAAAAATTCGGGGTTGCCGAACACATACCCGGTGCGATGATAGTGGTACGCGAGCCAGAGCGCGAGCGGGAGCAAAGATAATAAAAGAGAAAACGCTTTAACGACGTTCGTCCGCGCGTCTCTAACATTAATCGCCGGCTTACGCTTCCAACCTCGCCAGCATAACGTAACTAATTCCCACCCGAAGAGCGTGAGCGGCGTCAGTATTGCCGTCTCTTTCGCCAGCGCCGCGAGCGCGAACAGCACGATTGACGCGGCGAGATGCTTCCACGCGAGTGGCGGCGGAGTTGAAGAAATCGAATCTTCATCCGTCTCTGTGCTATGCGGCGGGAGGTAAAAGAAAAGTCCCCAGATGGTCAGCGCGGCGGCGGCCATGTCGAGGTGTGCGAGTGAGCTTTGCGCGAAAAAGACCGGGTAGAGAGCGGTCACAAGCGTCGAGGCAATCGCCACCACACGATTCGTAATGCGACGCGCCAGACAAAAAACACCGAGCAGCGCCGAGGCCGCGACAAACAGCATTGCGACGCGCGTCACGACGATTGACTCACCGAACAGCTTCCAGCAAAGCGCGAGATAAATCATCACGAGCGGCGGGTGTGCGTTGGAGAGGGTGTTGATTGGGACGGGGTCGCCCCTCAGCAAAAAATCGCGCGCCGCCGGGACGAAGTAACCGACTTCGTCCCAGTAGTAGGGCAGATTCAGGAGCGGGATGTGGAGAACAAGAATGCTAACGAATAGGATAAGAAGCAGCAGGGACGCGGGGATTTTTCTCGAAGACGTTCGGGTGGCGTGGGGTGCTTCAACTGTTAGCGGCGGAGGCATCATCAGGAGCGAGCGATTCAATCAGTTCATGATCGAGCGAGCTTTCGGCCCGCTTCACCATCGTCAGAGAGTTGCCGCGCTCATTGTACGCGACTTCATCCATGATGTTGTAAATCAGCAGCACGCCGCGCCCGGAAGCCTTGAACAAGTTGGCCGGGTCGAGGGGATCGGGGATTTCGTTCACCTTGAAGCCGTCGCCTTCGTCCTCAATCGTGAAGCGCGCTTCTTTCGACGAAAGCTCGGCGGTGATGCGCACCAGCTTGCTCGAGTCGCCACGGTTTCCGTGCTTGACGGCGTTGACGAATGCCTCGTCGAGCGCGATGAACAGATTCGAGCTTTCGGGGCGGATGACGCCGAGCTGCGCGACGCGCTCGTGGAGAAAGTGGAGCACTCCGTTCATCAACGACAGATCGCTCGGCAACTCGAACTCTATCTTCTCGTGGACGAACGGCAGAACTTTCATGTCTTCGACGAAGCGGAGTTTGTAGCCGAGCGTCTTCTCGACGATGTTGCGAAGCTCTGCGTCGTCGTAAGGGCGGCGCAGGAAATTCGCCGCGCCCAGCTTGAATGCTTTGATGACGCCGTGGTGGTTGGCTTCTTCGGATGAGACGACGATGGGGACGAGCAGACGCTTTCTCTTCAACTCACTCAAAATCTGGACGCCGCCGTCGGCTTCGTCCGTCAGGTCGCTGATGATGAGGTCGAAGTCCTCAAGGTCGTCGCGCTCGACCGCGTCCTCACGGTTGCCGGTCGCCACCACGTCATGGCCGAGTTCGCTCAAGACCTCCAGCAGCAGCGTGCGAAGTTCGGCGTTGCTATCAACGATCAAGATACGTCGTTTATCCATCAAGACCTATTTTCCGTGAATCCTTAAAATGGGGAGGGCAAGACCGGCACGCCTGTTGACCGCACGCCTTACAATTACGCTGTACGAGGCACTACAGCGCCGGGTTCCGAAATCATCATACCGTACTCAGCCATCAGAAGTCAGTAGCTGAAGAGCGGCGGGCAGAAGGCGGTGAACAGAAGGCAGTAGGCAGCGGGCAGAAGGCAGAAAGGAGCGCATTTCTATGCAGAGGGTTTGTGTGATTCATCAAAGCCGGCGTGAGACTTCAGCCTGCAAAAAGATAAAGTTAAAGACGGAAGCGCGTAACTCAGGCTCTTTAATTCTGCTAAACTCTCCCCTCGTCAGACAATCTACCATGCACGCTTCAGCCGAAAGAGAAACTCTGCCGACGCTTGACGGAAGCACACGTGTCGCGCGCGAAAGCGCGGAGCCGCACGACGGGCGAACGCGGCGCGCTTACCAGTTCGCCGACCTCGCGGCCTATTCATTTAGAAAACGTCTTTTGATCCGCGCCGCCGACCTCGCCTTCTACGCGCTGATTGGCGTCGTCGGAAGCACCACGCGATTTACAGTTGAAGGGTGGGAAAACTTCGAGGCCGCCGCGCGCGACGGCGGGCTGCCGATCTATACCTCGTGGCACGACCGCGTTTTTCTCGCAACGTACTTCTGGCGGCGGCGCGGAATCGTCGTGATGACATCGCAAAGTTTTGACGGCGAGTACATCGCGCGCTTCATCCAGCGCTTCGGCTACGGCGCGGCGCGCGGCAGTTCGACGCGCGGCGGCACGGGCGCGCTCGTCGAGATGGTGCGCCTCGTGCGCGCCATGTGCCCTGCCGGCTTCACGATTGACGGCCCGCGCGGCCCCCGCCACGTCGCCAAGATGGGCGCGGTGCTGCTGGCGAAGAAAACCGGGCAGCCAATCCTGCCCTTCACCGTCAACGCCGCACGTTATTACGAAGTCAGAAGTTGGGATCGCTTACAAATCCCTCTGCCCTTTAGCCGTGCGCGCGTCCGCATCGCGCCGCCGATACATGTTCCCGCCGACACTGACGAAGCAACACTCGAAGCCAAGCGCGACGAACTGCAACGCGCTCTCGACCGGATTAACGAGTAAAGCGATTTTCGTATGATTGTGCGTATAATCGGGCGGTTTGCTGATGTTCACGATTGACGATTGACGGAGTTGAAATGATTAACCAAGAGCGCATCAAAAACCTTCTACTCGAACTGGTACAAATTGACAGTCACTCGCTTAAAGAGCGCGACGTGGCGGAGCGCATCAAGAAACACTGCGAAGACATCGGCGCGGAGGTCGAGATTGACGACGCCGGGGAAAAGGTGAATGGTAATTCCGGCAACGTCATCGCGCGCTTCAAGGGCACGATTCCCGGCGCGGAAGCGATCATGATGAGCGCGCACATGGATACGGTCGTGCCCGGCGAGGGCGTCAAGCCCGTCCTTGACGGCGACATCATTCGCACCGACGGCACGACCGTCCTCGGCGGTGATGACAAATCTGGCTGCGCCGTCATCATCGAAACGATCCGCTGCCTCAAAGAACAGAACATTCCGCACACCGACATCGAAGCCATCTTTTCGATTTGCGAAGAAGTCGGACTGCTCGGCGCGAAGAATCTCGACGTGTCGAAGCTCCGCGCGAAGTACGGCATCGTCTTCGATTCGGACGACCCCGGCTTTCTCTTCACAAAGGGGCCGAGCGCGAATCATATAGAGTTCAAAATCTTCGGCCTCGAATCGCACGCCGGGGTCGCGCCGGAAGAGGGCATCTCCGCGATCAGGATTGCGGCGGAAGGAATCGCCGCGATGAAGCTCGGACGCATTGACGAGGAGACGACCGCGAACATCGGCGTCATCGAAGGCGGCAAGGCGACCAACATCACCACCAACCTCGTCACGCTTCGGGGCGAGGCGCGCTCGCTCGACGACGCGAAGCTCGAAGCGCAGACGCGGCATATGGTCGGGTGTCTCGAAGACGCCGCCGCGAAATACGAAGTGACGGTCGCCGGCCACACCACGAAAGGCCGCGTCGAATCGCACGTCACGCGCGAGTATTATGCGATGGACGTGCCGGACGACTCGCGTGTCGTGCAGTTGGTCTTCGCCGCCGCCGAGCGTCTCGGCCTCAAGGTGCAGACGCTCGCCTCAGGCGGCGGCTGCGACGCCAACGTCTTCAACCGGCGCGGCATCGAGTGCGCCAACTTCGGCACAGGGATGCGCGCGATTCACACCGTCAAAGAGTGGCTCGACGTGAAAGACATGTACGCCTCAGCGGAGATGGCGCTTGAGGTAATGAAACTCAACGGCGAGATGGCGATGAGCAAAGGGATGAGGGCGGAGGGATGAGGGATAAAGTCAGGCAGCTTGTCCGCTTCTATTGGAGTGCGGGTAATACTCCCACGCCGAACACAGTTCGATGAGTGAAAAACTACAAACCACTTACCGCAGCGGCTACGTCGCGCTCATCGGGAGACCGAACGCGGGCAAGTCAACGCTGCTGAACCGGTTGGTCGGCGAGAAAATCGCGGCGGTGTCGAATAAGCCGCAGACGACGCGCTACCAGATTCGGGGTGTCATCACGCGTCCCGAAGGGCAGGTCGTATTAGTTGACACGCCGGGCGTGCATCAGCCCGGATACCTTTTGAACCGCCGCATGATGGCCTCGGTGCATGACGCGCTCGAAGGCGTGAATTTGATCGGGCTGATTCGAGACGCCTCGGTTTCGACTGGCAACGGCGACCGCTTCGTGCTCGACCTCGTCAGGCAGACGGGTAAGCCGGCGGTGCTCCTGCTGAATAAGATTGATCGTCTGGCGGACAAGTCGCAACTGCTGCCGCTGATCGAATGGTACTCGCGCGAGCACGAGTGGCACGCAGTCGTCCCCATCTCGGCGCGGCGGGGCCAGATGGTTGATGCGCTCGTCGCCGAGTTCATCAAGCATCTGCCGGAGGGCGAGCCGCTTTTTGCCGAAGACGAATTGACGGATCAGCCGATGCGCGCGATTGTGGCGGAAATCGTGCGTGAAAAGATATTGCAGACGACGGGCGAGGAGATTCCTTACGTCACGGCGGTCGTCACCGAGCGCTACGATGAAGAGCGCGACGATTTGACGCGCATCCACTG
This sequence comes from Pyrinomonadaceae bacterium, assembly GCA_050999015.1. GTDB lineage: Bacteria > Acidobacteriota > Blastocatellia > Pyrinomonadales > Pyrinomonadaceae > JBPCPQ01. Next base: position 5,435 of record JBPCPQ010000439.1, read on the forward strand.
CGCGATTTACGTCGAGCGCACGTCGCAAAAAAAGATCATCATCGGTAAAGGCGGCGAGCGTCTGAAAGAGACGGGCACGCACGCCCGCCAAGACATCGAGAAAATGCTCGGCCACCGCGTCTATCTTGAACTGTTCGTCAAAGTCGTAGCCGACTGGCGCAACAGCGAGCACCAGCTTAACGAACTCGGAATCACCGAAAGAAGGAAGTACTGAGTGCTGAGTACTGAGTGCTGAGTAGAACTACACAGTCTTCAGCACTCAATAATCAATACTCAGTACTCAGTACTGATGAGTTGGTACGCACTCGACACAACCTGTGAAGCGGCGGCGCAAGAGGCCGTCGGGTACGCGCTGATGGAAGCGGGCGCGCGGGGCACGGAAGTCTCCGGCAAAGACGGCGACGGGACGGTACAAGTCGCCGCCTACTTCGACACGCCGCCCGACCGCGAGCAGGTGCGCGCGGCCTTAAACGATGCGCTGCGTATTTACGGCCTCGCTCCTGACGTTGTGAGCGAAATGAATATCCGCGAAGTCGAGGCGCGCGATTGGTTGGCCGAGTGGAAGAAAGGGTGGCAGCCAATCGAAGTCGGGCAGCGTTTCATCGTCGCGCCGCCGTGGAGCGACATACGGGAAACGCCGGGACGCATCGTGCTACGCATCGAGCCGGGAATGGCCTTCGGCAC
>JBPCPQ010000222.1:0-7421 GCA_050999015.1 Pyrinomonadaceae bacterium
TTGCATAATCTTTCCGTCGGTCAGGTGGAGGCGAACGTCGCCGTCCACTTGTCCGAGGGTTGCGGAAGGAGCAACCACCAAGATAAACGCGGCAAACATCAGGGTAGGAATTAATCGCATGACGGAATTTTTTTAGATGTAGAAGTGTCGAATGTTAGCGTCCGAAAGCTCAGAGGTTTTGAGCACACGAATCGAAACCCGGCTTCAGTCAGCAAGTCACGAGCCACAAGTAAAGCGGCAGCGAATTGATTAAATTTCAGCATGAGAATCTGAGATTCAGACGACTTTCTGGACTCAAGACAAGCGTGCCCGGAGCATTGCCGGCTCACAGCTTAACATGCGGGAGAGTTTGTTTTCAGGTTCCGCGTAAAAGAAATCTTCGGGTAATGGGTCAGTTACGTGAGCGTTGATTGCAAACTAGCCCATTAGATTGTGTTTCGCTGCGGGCGACAAACTACAGATTGGACTCCGAACCCCACTCTGCTCATGTAACTGACCGATTACATCTTCGGCAACAGAATGATTGACAAACAGAACCAGAAATTAGTAAATACTTAGTGCCGCATGCTGCTCTCAACGACAGCGGCGCTGCTCTTTACATGATGGTTGCACACGATAAAGGCAAACCTGCCGTGAGGCGGGGACGCAAAGCCGTGAGTCTCTTGTGGTCGCGTTCGGCGCGACAAGCTCTAATCCGCGAGAGACTGTCTGGTTGCCGAAGGCAATTCGCAAGAGCCGAAACTTCAAACGCCGTTCGCGCTGTTCGACAGTGTAACGACTTATGGGCTGCTTTATTTTCTTACTCGGCAGTTCTTGAAGTAGTGGCCGGAATCATTCGCGCGCCGGCGTTCCCGCGAGGGTGATTCCTCTTCTTTGTTTCCTTCCGCCTCAAACCAGACAATCTAAAATTTCCGGTGCGTTGTCTCATGCCGCGAGACGACAACTCTCTGGAGAACAATCCCTGCCGCTGCCCCGCGTCGCTTTTTATCGGTGAAGCGCAGCCATCACCCGACCGCCCCACTTCTCCGCACTCACGTCTTGAGCGCGGCTTTCCTTACTTAGAGGCGTCCTGCCGTGATGCGGGTTCGTCAGAGGAGGATTCTCGCAAGACTCGCCGCGAGATCATCCACCTACCGGAAATATAAGGAGACACTGTGTTGAAAAAGAAATTCGCTGCCGCCGCCCTCTCGTTACTCTCCATCGTCGCAATTAACGCGCTCGAAGCTAACGCTCAATCGTGTCCTAACAATGTGGCGTTCGGTGTCCGGCAGCCCCGCACGATTGATCGTAGCCTTCAATCCCGAATCGAAGTCACCTACTTCACTACTGATGATCCGAACGTATTCATCTCCGAAAGGGCCGGAATCAAACGTAGCGGAAGCACGACGAATCTGAGCACGGCTCAGTTCGTCGCGAGCATTGAGAAGTTGGAAAGAGACGGCGCGGCGAGCATCAGAAAGCGGCAGTCGTCGCTCTCTTATTTGGGCGAAATGGCTGAACTGAATTTGGAGCGCGAACCGCTGAACGCCAGCGCGAGGTTCATCAACGCAAGTCGTGAGGCAGCAGGCTCAAATTATATGTTCGGGTTGGATCGGGAAACGGACATCAGCATTTACCGAGGCTCGCCGAAGGATGGCGATTATTACCGCGTCAGTGTGCTGTCGTGGTTCGTCGAGGCGACGAGCGAAAACGCCCGGAAGACAGTTGACTATGACGCTAACATACTGTTGAAGCCGGGTCAGACCGTCGTGTTCAAGCTGATGAGCGACGACGAAATCAGGCGTAGCGGCGCAGCCCGCAGCCATGTCGCCATCACCTTACGCTCCGTCAACACAGCAGACTCGGCAGCGCTTGAACGTAATCACGCGATAGCCGCGTTAAAGTAAAAATAAGATGATCGGTCAGCAATCAGCCGTCAGCTTTCTGCCGGAGATGTGCCGCCGCCGCTGCTCTTTTGCGTGTGTGCCGCGCGGCTGACTTTAGTTTTCGCTGAAAGCTGACGGCTGAACGCTTACAAAATAAGGTACAGATGTCTCGTGTCACCGGCGAGATGAAGTCTTCATCTCGCCGGTCGCTTCACCAAATCAATCGTGCCGCTGGCGACGGGCGCTTCTCGCGGCTTGCAACCACGACGCTTAGTAGTGCATCATAGCGCCCAGCTAATCCTTCTCTCTTGCATCAACGGTGATGCGCCAGCGCATAAGAATTACTCGCGACGGCGTTCTGGATAGTTCGAGAGCGGGCAGATTTCAACTTTAGAAGCCGCTTTTTCAAGAGCACCCGAACGCAAGCCTTCGCTGCCTACCGTTACACCGAAGCCACTTCGATTCACAGCTTCTCTTTGATACTCCTGACCTTCAGGAGCAGGTATACGTCTATGTCTATGAAACTCTATGTCGGCAACCTCTCTTTCCAGACTTCGAGAGATGATTTGCAAGAATTGTTCGCGCAAGCAGGCACCGTCGAGTCGGCCTCCGTTGTGGAAGACCGCGAAACGGGACGCTCGCGCGGCTTCGGCTTCGTCGAGATGTCCTCCAACGAGGAAGGCCAGGCGGCCATCCAGCAATTCAACGGCAAGGAAGTTAACGGTCGCAGCCTGACTGTTAACGAAGCACGCCCGCGCGAAGATCGCGGCGGCGGCGGCGGAAATCGTGGGGGCGGCGGCGGACGCGGCGGCTTCGGCGGCAATCGTAGTGGTGGCGGCGGTGGTTATGGCGGCGGCGGCGGTGGCCGCGAAGCGCGCTGGTAAGTTATCAATTAACCAATCGGTAACTTCTTACTAGATAAAGCGCCTCCGACGATGACGAGTGTGCCGCCGGAGGCGCTTACACATTTTTACGTACAGACAGGTGCGCTCCCGCTTCGCGGTTTTGAGCAGCACTGAAGGACTTTCATGAATTTTTCTCAACTGGGACTGAACGCCGCGTTGTCGCGCGTTTGCGAGTCCCTCGGATACACAGAACCAACACCGATTCAAAGCAAGGCGATTCCCATCGTCCTCGGCGGAGCTGACCTGATCGGCTGTGCCGAAACAGGCACCGGCAAGACCGCCGCGTTCCTGCTTCCCATCATTCAACGCATGTCGGAGCGGGCGCGTCCCGGCATCCGCCTGCTCGTTCTCGCCCCGACGCGCGAACTGGCGACGCAGATTGAAGCGAGCTACCAAGCGCTCGCCCCGAAGAAAAGCCCACGCTGCGTCTGCATCATGGGTGGCGCTGGAATGTCGCGCCAGACCGACGCGCTACGGCGCGGTGTCGGTGTCGTGATTGCAACGCCGGGACGCCTGCTCGATCACATGGAGCGCGGCGCGATTAACTTCGCTCATCTCGAAACGCTCGTGCTCGATGAAGCCGACCGGATGCTCGACATGGGCTTCTGGCCCGCGATCCGGCGCGTGCTCGCGGCGCTTCCCGCCGAGCGGCAGACGCTACTGTTCTCCGCCACGATGTCGTCCGCGATTGAACAAATCGCGCGCTCGACGATGCGCAATCCCGAACTCATCGAAGTCAGCCCGCGCGGCCGCGCCGCCGAAATGGTTGAGCAGACCGCTTACCCTGTTGCGACCGAATCGAAGACGGCATTACTGCTTGACTTGCTGGAGCGTGAACGCTTCGAGCGCGTGCTCGTTTTTACGCGCACACGACGCGGGGCCGAACGTCTCTCGCACATTCTCGAAGCGCGTGAGCACAAAGTTAACCGCATTCACGCCGACCGCACGCAACCGCAGCGCGAAGCTGCCCTACGCGGCTTTAAGAACGGCCAGACTCGCGTGCTGGTGGCGACCGACATCGCGGCGCGCGGGATTGACGTTGATTTGATCTCGCACGTCATTAACTACGACGTGCCTCAAGCGCCGGAGGATTATGTGCATCGCATCGGCCGCACCGGACGGGCCGGTAATCGGGGCCGCGCCATCACGCTCGTCACTCCCGTCGAAGAACTGTCCATGCGGGCCATTGAACGCCTGACCGGACAAGCGGTTGAAAGAATTCTGATGCCCGGCTTCGGTGCCACCCAGCCGGCGCTCACTAAGACCGCTAAGCCTTACGCATCGGTCAGGCAGAGTAGCAGCGTCGGACGCCGCTCGTTCCGGCCACGACGCGCCCGGTAGTCTTGCCCACACAAGGGGGGCGCGAAGTCTGCGCAAGCTGGCGCGGATGAGGTTTGAAGCGCACAATGAATCAACCGTTAATCACAGAAGATAAGTTACCCGTCCACCGTGTCCACACCGCGCTTTTCATCTGTTTACATGCTTGTGCATTACTGGGTGTGTGGTTTTGGCCGCGTCCCCTCGACTTGCTGCTCTTCGTAAGCCTTTATCTGACGACGTGCCTCGGTATTACGGTTGGTTATCACCGCCTGCTGACGCATCGAAGTTTCAAGTGCAATCCGTGGCTGAGGCGAATGCTCACATGGATGGGCGCGGCCTCGATGCAGAATGGGCCGGCGCGCTGGACGGCCATTCATCGCCGCCATCATCAAGCGGCAGACCTTGCGGACGATCCGCACTCGCCGCGCGAGGGATTCTTCCACGCCCATGCCGGGTGGGTGCTGCGTCAGGACAAGCATGAAAAAGAAGACTTCCGTACATTAGTGCCCGACGTATCCGGAACAGATGCGTGGATGCGAATTCTGGATCACAAGCAATGGTTCATCCTTCCGTGGGTGCTCACCGGGATTCTCTGTTATGTGGTCGCGGGGTGGCGCGGCGTTCTGTGGGGAACAGTTATCAGGACGGTCTGGTTCTGGCATGTGACGTGGTGCGTCAACAGCGTCTGCCACTGGCGAGGCTCTCGCCCTTACGATACCAAAGACGACAGCCGCAATGTGTGGTGGGTCGGGTTACTAACCCTCGGCGAGGGCTGGCATAACAATCACCACGCCAAGCCTTCCTCGGCGCTGCACGGCTGGCGGTGGTACGAGGTGGACATCTCCGGTTACGTCATTCGGTTGATGGCGCGGCTCGGCTTGGTCTGGAAAGTCGTCGGGAAACCTCACTGACGACGAACCTGCAAACGACATCGCCGTGTTCCGGCGGTCTAAAGAATCCTTCAATAATGTGATCGGGCGATTGTCACCTCAACAATCGCCCGAAGAAGTCAGGCTCGGAGGCGGTTTTGTCACGCCGCATCCGAGCCGATTCGTCGTCGGGCAAGTTCTTCTGACTTGCCACGGCGATTCCATGCCCTCCGTCATCTCGCCGCGTGAGTTTTCGGGAGCAGCAACGACAGCGCAATTGATCCGGCGATGACGCCGGTGATAATGCCGAGCGACAAGGTAATCGGGAACTTGCCGCCGAAGAGACTGTTGAGCCACACCATTTTCAGCCCGACGAAAATCAGCACAATCGCCAACCCGTATTTCAGCATGTGAAACTTATCAATCGCCCCGGCGAGCATGAAGTACATCGCGCGCAGGCCGAGGATGGCGAAGATGTTTGACGTGAAGACGATCAGCGGCTCGCTCGTCAAAGCGAAAATCGCCGGCACGGAATCAACCGCGAAGATAATGTCGGTCGCTTCGAGGAAAAGCAGCGCGATGAACAGAGGCGTCGCGTGGAGCACGCCGTTCTGGCGCACGAAGAAACGCTGCCCGTGCAACTCCGGCGTCACCGGAACGACGCGCCGGAAAAGACGAATCAACAGATTCTTGTCCGGCTCGACGCCTTTCTCCGGCGTGAACATCATCTTGACGCCGGTGATAATGAGGAACACGCCGAAGAGCACGACGACCCAGTGGTACTGCATCAGCGCGCTGCCCAGCGCGATGAAGACCGCGCGGAAGATGAGCGCGCCGATGATGCCGTAGAACAAAACACGGTGCTGGTATTTCGGCGGAATGGCGAAGTAACTGAAGACCAGTACGAAGACGAAAATGTTATCAACCGACAACGACTTTTCGACGATGTAGCCGGTCAGAAATTCGAGCGAGACGCGCCACGCCTCGCCCGGCGGGTCGAAGCCGGGAATCGCCAGCAAGCGCGCGTCCTGCGGAAACTTCCACAGCGCGTACTGATACAGCAGGAAATTGAAGAGAAGCGCCAGAGTGATCCAGACGACGCTCCACGTTGCGGCCTCACGAAACGAGACTTCGTGAGCTTGGCGGTGAAAAACTCCGAGATCGAGGGCTAAAAGAAAAAGCACGAAGCCGGTGAAGGCAGCGTAGAACCACCAGTAATCGGCGAACGGAAAAAGCTCAATCATCACCAAATCCTTTCACGCTAAGCAGGTATCGCAACCAAGCGCGCAAAAAGAAAAAACCTTCTGCGGGCTTGGACAAGCCGCAAAAGGTCTTGGTCGTTGAGCTTAAACCGGCTCTTCCCGATGCGCCGGATGCCCTACGTCGGGCAATCGTATTGACGGCTTCATCAGACCCTTGAAGGCGGGCGACCTACTCCCCTTTCGGGAACTGGCAGTCTAAGAGGCGGACGAGTCGCTGTCAAGCGGCCTTGCGTGCTAAGGAATAATCATCCTGTTTGCCGCTCTTCACTCGCCGACATGTGATTATGGTTATGGCAACTCATCGCATCTCCCCGCCATCTCAATCCGCGAAAATACACTTGCCGTGATGCTCGCCGCGCTCGACGCTATTGGCATCATGGCATTCATGCGACGGGAACTCTCTCTCCGAACAATGTTCCCGCGAAATACAAAAAACACCTAAGGGGAAATACCTTTACATGCGTAACTTACTGATACTAATTCTGTTCACGATCTGCGCCGCGCCCGTGGCGCTCGCGCAAACCACTGACGACGAGTACCACAGAGCGGAGTTCTTTGCCGGTTTTTCACACAATCGTGTGGACACCGGACTGGCAGATGAGGACTTCGACGACGATCCGGGCTTTGACGACGATGACTTTGATGACTTCTTCGATCAGCGCACCGGCTACAACGGTTTCAATATTTCCGCGACCGGCAACTTTCACCCGTTCCTCGGCGCTAAGTTCGACTTTTCGGGTCACTACAAAAACAGAGACTTTTTGCTCGACACCACTCAGGCAGATGTCCGGTCGTCGCTTTACAACGTCCTCGGCGGTGTGCAGGTCAAAGACAACCGCATTGATAGCGGGTCGCGCCTCAAGCCATTCGCGCACGCACTGGTCGGCGTCGGCATCGCCAGAACCGAGTTCAGCGGTTCGGACGACCTCGGAACAATTGACGACGACATCAGCGAGACGGGCTTCGCCGGGGCGTTCGGCGGCGGCCTCGACATTCGCCTCAGCGAAAAGGTGGATTTGCGCGCCGTGCAACTCGACTACAACCCGACGCGCTTTTTCGACAGCACTCAGCACAACTTCCGCATCGGCGTCGGCTTCGTTTTCCACTAAAGAGAAGCGACCTGTTCACAAATACGAATGACGAAAGGGCAGAGAAATTATTCTCTGCCCTTTTACTTTTCCGCCTGAAATGACATGGACG
>JBPCPQ010000333.1:0-1794 GCA_050999015.1 Pyrinomonadaceae bacterium
GTTGTTCTGTTCGGACGAGTTGAAGACACAAGGGGCGATGCGCGAACTAACTTTGAGATTGCCCGCCGCCTTGCCGGAACCGATGGACTCTCGGGCGAAGTGGATGCCGGGTTGTGTTTCGCCGAGTGCGATTCTCAAACGTCGTGGCAGCAAATTGCCGACACGAAACAGAGTTATGACGTGATCGTTGATGCAATGTTCGGCACCGGTCTGACGCGCCCGCTCGAAGGTGTTTATGTACGCGCAATCGTGTACCTGACGGAGTTACGCCGCGTCCGCAACGCTGCACGCTCGAACCTCCCGCTAGTTGTTTCTCTCGACATACCCTCCGGGCTTAATGCCGATTTGGCCGGGGTAATCGGCGAAACCGTCCACTCTGATCTGACCGTCACGTTCGCCGCCCCGAAGCCCGCTAACGTCCTGCCGCCGGCATCCCTTTTTGGTGGACAGCTTATCGTCGCCCATATCAGCTCACCCGCCGCGCTGACTGACGCGGCCACATCACAACTTCACGTCGCGGAAGACGCGGACGCGCAACGCTGGCTCGAAGCGACACGCTACACGCCCGGCTCATACAAGAACACTCACGGGCACGCGCTCGTCATCGCCGGCTCGCGCCGAATGAGCGGCGCCGCTGTGCTGTGTGCGGAGGCGGCGATGCGCGCCGGTGCGGGGCTGACGACTGTCGCCTCATCTTCCTCAGCGATTAATTCAATCGCGGCGCGGCTGATGCCCGAAGTTATGACCTTCGACCTCCCCGAAACAGACGGCGGCGCAATCAATTCCGAAGCCATCGAGGAGGCAATGAATCTGATGCGACGCGCGACGGTCGTCGCCATCGGCCCCGGCCTTTCGTCCGAGGAAGAAGGAACGCGGCGTTTCGTGCGCGACGTAATCGAGCGGCGCACGACGCCAATCGTCATTGACGCCGACGGATTGAACGCTCTTTCTCCGTGGCCCAATGATTTACGCGGCTCAGAGGAAGCGCCGCTCGTTCTGACGCCGCACGAAGGCGAGATGCTGCGTCTGCTCGGCGCTTCCGACCGCGCCGCTTTAGCGGATCGAGTCAGTGCCCTCAGAGAGTTCGCCGTTAGGCACTCTTTAATCGTCGTCTTGAAGGGCACGCGCACGTTAATTGCCGCGCCGGACGGACGAGTAATCGTCAACCCGACCGGCAACGCCGGGCTTGGCACCGCCGGGGCGGGCGACACCTTGACCGGAATCATCACCGGCTTTCTCGCGCAGAGTTACGGCACACTGAAAGAGCGCGCGGACGCGCTGTCGGCTGTTGTGGCGGCGGTCTTCGTCGGCGGCTTGGCAGGCGACATCGCCGCGCGCGAGCGCGGGATGCGTACCCTTGTGGCGTCAGACGTTCGTGAGTATGTTGGCGCGGCTATACGTCAACTTGATCCTCTGGGAGAGCGACCGTGATGAGTGATGACGTAATCGCTCAACTTCTCAGCAGCGACGAGTGGGTGACGCACACCCCGGAGCAGACCTTTAATCTCGGCGTGCGAATCGGCGAGCGACTGACGGGCGGCGAAATACTTTTACTTGACGGGCCGCTCGGCGCAGGTAAAACCGTGTTCGTCAAAGGTGTCGCCGCCGGTCTCGGCATGGCCGAAGATGAAGTCACGAGTCCGTCGTTCACCCTCGTCAATGTTTACACGGACGGACTGGTGACGCTTTACCATCTCGACCTCTACCGCTTAAATGAAGGGGCGCACGCCGCGCAGACCGTCGGTCTCGATGAAATGCTGTCAGACGAGACGGCGGTGATTATCATCGAATGGG
>JBPCPQ010000120.1:0-1639 GCA_050999015.1 Pyrinomonadaceae bacterium
TTGTGGCTGCCCCTTTTCCTTTCAAATCTCCGCTTACTTCTCACATCGGCGGCTCAATCTTCACCTCGCCGTTGAAGTCGGAGTAAGTAATCACCGTTTTAGTTTTCTTCGCGTTCATTTCGCCCTCAACTTCCATCCGGCGCGGCAGCCCGTCAGCGGCGGAGACCCAAATCTTCGAGTCGCTCTTGATGTTGGTGCCGAAAGCTTTGTCTTGCTTGTATTGGTAGGTAAGCATCGGCGTCCCGTCGAGAATTTCAGGGCCGAGGAATTTAACGTCGGTGCTTTTCCGTATCTCGTCGAGCAGCTTCGGGTCACGGAACGCGGAGATCATCTCGTTCATGTTCACCGGAAACTTCTGCCAACGTCCGCCCGGAGGCTTCTGAAAGGTTTGCGCGCCGACGATGATCATCTCGAAGCCGCCGGTATCTATGTGATAGCGGTCAGGCGCGGCGAACTCGAACGTGGTGGTGCGGTTCGTCCCTTCAAATGACGACTCCATCCGCGCCCGGTAAGATTTCGCGTCGAGCATCGCGCGGGTCGTCCTCGTCAAATCATCAAGAGGATTCGCGCTGGCCGTGATCGCCGCCTTGCTTTCGGGCGTCGGCGTTGCGCTCACACCCCGGTTATCGGCGGCTTCTTTCGGCTGCGAAGAACAAGACGCGACAAGCGATAAAAAGCCGCATAGTAAAAATGCTCTCAACTGACGTGTGTAAATCATGCTTCAATCTTCTCCTCCAATGAGACTTTCAGCCAAGCAGAGCGCTATCGAAATGTCGTCCGTCCACTCTCCGGGTTTGAGGTCGAACGCGCCGAGTGAAAGGAAAAAGCACGCCCAGTCGGGGAGGCATTTCCATTCTGCTTCGTTTGCGTAGTACAGACTTGTGAGCGACATAACCGCGCCGAGGGACGGTCATCAATTTGGGGCTGAGCATTTCCGGGAATTTCAATCGCCCGAACAACGATTCTCAAGTAAGAGCGAAAGCAAGATATTGATTGACTCGTGCGAAGTCAATTCTCACAACGACCGCTTAAATGAGCGCGGCTAACATAATCTTCTTGAGAGACTTTGCTTTGAACCCGCAAGTACAGTCTGCGTCAGCGATCAAATGCCCGCTCAGAATTTGGCGCGAGGTTGAAGTGTGACGCGCTTAATGACGATTGGGTCGGCGGGATTTTCAGTTCCCACTCTGACCGGCGCGGTGCTGATGATGTCGGCGTCGTTCATGCCTCTAATCACGCGACCGAAGACGGTATATTTTCCGTCCCACATCGGCACACGTTTCAGCGTGATGTAGAACTGCGCGTTCGCGGAATTAATGTCTCGTGAGCGCGCCGCGCCGACGACGCCGCGCTCGAAAAGCACGTCCGTAAATTCGGCGGGCAGGTCGGGGTAAGATGAGCCGCCCATTCCGTCGTTCGACGGGTCGGCGTCTTTCGAGTTCGGATCGCCGCCCTGCACGACGCCGGTCTCCGAGTCAATCCGATGAAACGTCGTGCCGTTGTAGAAGCCTTCGCGCGCCAACGTCTTGAACCGCTCCACCATCTTCGGCGCGAGGTTCGGATAAAGCTCGATCACGATGTCGCCAAAGTTTGTTTCGATCACGGCGGCTTCTGAATCCGCCTCCGGCTTCACGCCCTT
>JBPCPQ010000184.1:0-3115 GCA_050999015.1 Pyrinomonadaceae bacterium
ATCTCGGTGTTACTAATCACGTAGACGCTCGCCTGCGCTTCGAGGAGTGCCCTCAGTGCCGTGTCCAGCGAGGCATAGCCGCGCCCGCTGTCAATCCCGTCTGACAACACCACCACCGCCCGCCGCCGCTGCGTGCCCTTCCCGAACTGCTCGCGTGCCGCGAGGTACAGCGCGTCGTGAAAGCGCGTGAATACCCCCGGCGTGATGCGCTGCAAAGAACGTTTAAGCTGCGCCCGGCTCAGCGTCCAGTCCTGCACCACTTCCACCCGGTCATCGAACTTCAAGAGCGAGATGCGGTCTTCCGCCCCAAGCCGCGCCGCAAACTCCCCGACCGCTCGCCGGAAGTCGTCGAAGCTCGCCGCCGCCGATGACGACGAGTCAACCATCAGCGCCACGTCCACCGGCACTTGTCTCAGCGCGAGGTCGCTCAAGGGTTGCTCGCGTCCATCCTCGAACACGCGAAAGTCGGCGCGCGTCAAATCCGCGACGAGCGTTCCGCGTGCGTCCCTGACCGTCACGGGAAGTAGCACCTCCGAGGTCGTGACGCGGATCACGTCACCATCGTCATCCACCTCCTCCGGTGACGACGCTCGACTCACCGGCTGGGACGAGGGATTCGGTGTCGCGGGCTTTTGTGTTGTAGAACTCGGAGTCGTCGAACTCGATGTCGCAGGTTTTGATGTCGTCGGCTTTTGTTTCTGCGTGCCGGCGAAGGCGGCGGGACAGACGTGCGCCGCCGCGCCGCCACCGAGAATGAGTGACATCGTCATCAGCGCACAACGCTTGATGAACAACGACCGGCATTTAAGTTCGCTCTGTGATGTGGTGTTCGTGGCGTCGCGCATGGGCTGTTGGCTTAATTGGCGGGAAAGAGCGAGAAGTCAGTAGGTCATCTAAATCTATTCACCACTAACGGCGACAAGAGTTGGCGATACCTGCTCGGCCACTCTTGACCCTTTCCCCCTTCCCCTTTTCCCTCTTTTTTAAGGCTTCGCGGTTGACGGCGACTCCGCCTCGTCGTCGCCCATCATCGCACGGCGCATCGCCGCGATGACCGTCTCACTCACCCGCCGTCGCTTGAGTTCCGCGAGCTTCTCCGCCCGTAGGTCGTACTCCGCCGGCGACCCCTCAATCCTTCGGATGATCGTCCCCTCGGTGAAACCAGCCTCGACCAACTCAACTACTGAGTCATTCGTCAGCGTCGGCGTCCGTTCAAGTTTCGGCGGTGCGCCCCCCGCTTCAGCCGGCGGGCGAATAATCCGCACCGTCGCACTACCCACCGTCTCTGTTTCGCCCTCACTGCCCCCCGATCCGGTGCGTGAGCGCGTGCGCCCGCGCGAGCCGCCAGAGGAGCCGAAGATGTTGGTCGAGTTGGGGTCGCTGCCGCTGCCGCCGCTGTTGCCGGCGCTGTTACCACTACCTGCATCACCGCCCTTGCTACCGCGCCTGCCGAAGATCGAGTCAACGTCATCGTCCCAGCCGCCGTCGCCCAAGTCTTCGATCAATACGCCCTCGCCGACGTTCAGCATCGCCAAGATCACGCGCTCGCTGACGCCGCCCTTCTTCAACTCGATGAGTCGCTCCGGCGATAGATCGAACCGCGTCGGGCGCGAGTTGATGATGGCAACGACCGTCTTCTCCCTGAAGCCGGCCCGAACGAGTTTCATCACCGAAGCGTTCGTCAACACCTCCGGCTGCTGCGCCCTGCTTTGCGCCCGCATCTCAGTAAGACTCGCGCCGCCACAGACTCCACAAACCACAGCCGCGAACAGCAATCTCATCAACCTGCTCTTCATCGCTCATCAACCCCCGAATAAGAAAGGATGAAGGAAGTAATCAGTTTTCAGTTGCCTTACTGCCTACTGCTTTCTGCCTACTGCCTTTTGTCTCACAGCCCGCGCCCGTAACGCGCTCCGATGCGCCGCACGTAATCTCTCGTCTCACGATATGGCGGCACGCGATGCCCGTACTTCATCACCGCACCCTCGCCGGCGTTATAACTCGCCAGCACCAAGTCAACACGCCCTCTGAATCGCCCCTGCAATTCTTTTAAGTAGCGAGTTCCGCCCATGATGTTCTGCGCCGGGTCGCCGGCGTTGCGCACTCCGAAGCGGGCGGCGGTTCCCGGCATCAACTGCATCAACCCGCGCGCGCCCTTCGGACTGAGCGCTCGGGCGTTAAAGTGCGACTCCTGCTCCATCACGCAGAATATCAAATACGGGTCAACGTCGTAACGCGCGCCGTTTTGTTTGATTAACGCATCAATCCGCCCGTTGCCTGTGCTCCACCGGCGCTCACGACGTACCTTCGTCTCGGCGGCGACTTCATCCTTCTCGGCGTTCAACTGCTCGCGCTCGATGCGGTCAATGCGCGACCGCTCGACGAAGAGGGAAAGATTGCCGCGCCTGTACCAGACGCCGTCGGCGCTTTCGTTCGCCTCATCAACTTCCATTTTCGCGCCGCCGATGAGATGAATCCAGACTGTCTCGAGCGGCTGCGTGGTCGGCGCGGTAACGTCGTCTTTTACCGCTTTGACGACGGCCACATCCTTCACCGCTTTCACTAATTCCGACGCGCGCTCGATCTTCTTCACGCGGGAGCGGTCAATCGAGTATGTTACACCGCCGCGCCTGTACCAAATGCCCTGCGCATCCTCCCACGCCTCATCAACCTCGACGGCCGTGCCGTCCATCAGACGCAAGTGGTCGGCCGGTGCAGCGCTCGGCATCGCTAACAAAACGAAAGACACGACGACCAACCGCGCCGCTCGTGGAAGTGTGATTGCCGAAGTGAGATAGCGCGTGAGACACAACACCCTCGGCTTAAAATTGCAGCGGGTTAGCATCAGTCAAATCACCTGTGCCCGGTCGGTTAACGATTGGGGCGTCGCTGTGCGCGTGCGACATACCGAAATAATTGCGCCACGCGCCCTCGATTAGTTTCGTATTCAACTCCAACGGGTGGCCTTCAAAGCGGCAGATGTCGGTCACTCTATCAAGCAGGTCGCGCGGTTCGCAAGACTTCATCTGCCGGTGCTCGATGATGTAGCTGTTCAGAATGTAGTCAATGCTCGCTTGGTCAATGCGCAGGCCGCGCGTGTAGGCCGCGCGCTTGA
>JBPCPQ010000100.1:0-2276 GCA_050999015.1 Pyrinomonadaceae bacterium
GCGGGCGTCGAGATAACGACGGGGCCGCTCGGTCAGGGGTTTGCCAACGGCGTCGGGATGGCGATGGGCGCGGCGCACCTCGCCGACAAGTTCAACCGCCCCGGCTTCCCGCTCATTAACTCACACATTTATGCGATTGTCTCCGACGGCGATTTGATGGAAGGCGTCGCTTCGGAAGCCGCATCGCTCGCTGGTCATCTCAAGCTCGGCAATTTGATTTACCTCTATGACGACAACAACGTAACCATCGAAGGCTTCACAAAGCTGGCCTTTTCGGAGAACGTGCCGCAGCGCTTTGAAGCTTACGGCTGGCACACTCTGACGGTCGAGGACGGCAACGACCTCGACGCGATTGAAAAAGCGATTCATGAGGCGCAGGAGGTGACGGATCGCCCGTCGCTGATTTCCGTGAAGACTGTCATCGGCTTCGGGATGCCGACCGCCGGCACGCGCAAGGCGCACAGTGATGCGCCCGGCGACGACGCGGTGCGCGCGACGAAGAAGGCGCTCAACTGGCCGGAAGACAAAACCTTCTTCATCCCCGACGAAGCGTTGAATCATTTCCGAGAATCAATCGAGCGCGGCGCACAACTCGAAGCCGAGTGGGATACGCTCGTTGATAAATATGTGAAGGAGAATGAAGAACTTGGCGCGGCGTGGCATCAGGTAATGAGCGGCGAACTGCCCGCCGGGTGGGAAGAACGTCTGCCGAAGTTTGAGGGCGCGAAGGCGATGGCGACGCGCGCCGCGAGCGGCGAGGTCATCAACGCGCTCGCGCCCGCGATGCCGATGCTGGTGGGCGGCTCGGCGGATTTGGGGCCTTCGACCAACACCGACATCAAAGACGGCGGGAGCTTTCAGCACGGCTCATACAACGGACGCATTCTACATTTCGGTGTGCGCGAGCACGCGATGGGCGCGACGCTGACGGGGATGAGTCTGAACGGCGGCCTGATTCCTTACGGCGGCACGTTCATGTGTTTCTCCGATTACATGAAGCCGGCGATCCGCCTCGCCGCGCTTTCGGAAGTGCAGGTCATCTATGTCTTCACGCACGATTCAGTGGGCTTAGGCGAAGACGGCCCGACGCATCAACCAATCGAACAACTCGCGGGACTGCGCGCGATTCCGCATCTGTACGTCATTCGCCCGGCGGACGTGCATGAAACGAGCGAGGCGTGGCGCATCGCAATCCTTCGTCGCCACGCGCCGACCGCGCTGATTCTGACGCGGCAGAAAGTGCCGCTCCTCGACCGCCAAAACCTTTACGCTTCCGCCGAGGGCGCGCGGCGCGGCGGGTACATACTTGCCGAAGCGGAAGGAAAGAAAGAAGGCGACGGGGAAGCGAGTAACAACGACGGCACGCCTGATCTGATTCTAATTGCGACGGGATCGGAAGTCGCGCTCGCGCTCGAAGCGCGTGAGGCTTTGCAGAAAGACGGAACAACTGTGCGCGTCGTCTCGATGCCATGTTGGGAACTGTTTGAAGAGCAGGATGAACAGTACCGCGAGAGCGTCTTACCGTGGGCGGCGACGGCACGTCTCGCTATTGAAGCGGGCGCGCGGCTCGGGTGGGACAGGTACGTTGGATCACGCGGCGATGTGGTTTGTCTGGAGCGCTTCGGCGCGTCCGCGCCCGGCGATGTGGCGTTGCGCGAATTGGGCTTCAATGTGGAAAATGTTGTCGGGCGTGCGCGGGGATTACTGAATCGTTGATTCGCTGGGTAGATCGTTCCGTAAAATAACTGCGGTGATTTATATGGCTGATTGCAATTGCGTGTAGCCGTTTAGAGGCGGGCATAGCCCGCCTCTAAACGACAAAAAGGGGAAAGGCGTCGCCGCAACGCCTTTCCCCTTTACCTTTCCCCGCTTTCCCTTTTTCCCCTTCAGCCCTTCGTGCGCCGTCGGCGGACTTTGGCGGCGATGCCGGCGAGACCCGTGCCGAGGAGCAACATCGTCGCCGGCTCAGGAACGGGCGACGTTACGATAACAAAAATCTGAGTGTTGTTGCTGACGCCGCCCAGTGGGTCTGAGAGGAAAGCTGTCACCAGATACCTTCGGCCGACGGCGGCACCGGGCAGAATCGTAATGTCGAACAAACCGACCTCCGGCGACATTTGACCCAGCATGAGGCCGGAGAAGAAGTTGTTGCCGGTGTTGAGCGTCTGCGTCACGAGCAGCGCGCTCGGGTCGAAGTCGAAACCGTTGATGCTGATTTGCGCGGCGCTGATTTGGTTGAGTTCGTTGCCTCCCCCACCCTCGAAAAATAATTCTGT
>JBPCPQ010000452.1:0-4992 GCA_050999015.1 Pyrinomonadaceae bacterium
CAGGGCGAGCCTGCCGACGCCCTGTACGTGATCGCGCGAGGCCGCGTCAAGCTTTGCTCAATTGAGAGCGAGACGGGGCGTGAAGCCGTGATTGACATCGTCGGCGCCGGCTCACTGTTCGGCGAATCGGCTCTTTACTCTTCGGGTGGCCGCGAAAAATGCGCGATAGCTTACGAAAACCTGCGATTAATACGTATCCCTGTGGGAGAGTTTCAAGGGGGGATGGGTGAACACCGCGAGTTGTATGATTACACCTTCCGCCTTATCGGTCAACGCCTTGCCCGCGCCGAGCGTCGCGTCGCCAACTTTGCTCTCGACGCGATCCCGGCGCGGCTCGACAAACTGCTGGTCGAGATGTCCGAACGCTACGGCAGACGCGAAGAGGACGGCGTGTTGATTGATCTACCGCTGCCGCACCGCGAGATTGCTTCAATCGTCGGCTCAACGCGTGAGAGCGTTACCGTGCGCTTGAACGCGATGCGGCGCGCGGGTATGATTGATTTCGTTGACCGAAAAATCCTGATTAAGAATTTACACAAAGACTTGAGTGTCACCGCAGCGGTCTGAGTAATAAGCTGTCAGCCGTCAGCTTTTGCGCGTCAATTCTGCTGAGGCTCTTGGCTTTATTAAGGCTTTGCTGATAGCTGACGGCTGACAGTTTTTTTATGAAATGCCCGACCTGCGATAAACCCGTCGAGTGGAAAGATAATCCGCATCGTCCTTTCTGTTCCGAACGCTGTAAGTTGATTGACTTCGGCGCGTGGGCCGATGGGGATTATGCCGTGCCCTCCGACGAAGCGCCGCTCCAGGATGAGCTTCAGGGAAATAACTTCCCGGCGTCTGACGACAGGAACCTCCCGCCTGAAATTTGAAACGTCGTCGCTCTCTATAATTGCGTTCGACAGTTAAATTCTTTGTGCGCGTGCGTCTGAGTTCTGGGTTCGTGTAGAATATGCTCCTCCCCGCGAGGAGCATTACCTTTTATGCAGCCACCTTTTTTTGTGAAGCCGATTAAGCTGTACGTCGTCGTGATGGCGGCGGGCGCTCTGTGCCTTTCTCTGTCACTTTCCGGCTGCACGCTCGACGGAAAATCAAGAGCCTCGGCACCCGTTCCCGCCACGCCGCGCGGATCAAAGCTGCCGCCGACAGCGTACCCGATGCCGCCGATCATGACGGCGCAAGAGGCCGCCGCGTCGAACTACGGCTGGCGGCTGCTCGACGGACGGCGCGTCGGCCTCAGCGATTATCGCGGCGGAGTGGTGGTGCTCGACTTTTATGGGACGTGGTGCCCGCCGTGCCGCGAGCAGACTCCGCATCTGATCGCCCTCCAAAAACGCTACGAGGCGCAGGGACTCAACATCATCGGCCTCAACGTCGGCGACGAGGAGGATAAGCAAAAGGTGCCCGGCTACGTCGCGGAGTTGGGTATTCAGTACGCGCTCGGAGACCCCGACCGGGAATTTAGTGACCTCTTTCTTTCCGACAACAACAGCATCCCGCAGACTTACGTCTTCGACCGACAAGGGCGCTTAGTCAAACGCTTCATCGGCTACGACAATTCGATGCCCGCCCAACTCGAAAGTGTCATTCAATCCGCCCTCGCATCGGAACATACTGAGTAGAAAGGATGACGGCGGAAGGATGACTGAAGGAGGAATGGGAGTGGTGCTTTTGGCTTTCGTGTGTCATCCCTCATCCCTCATCCCTCGAAGACATGCCTCGTGACATTCCTGTTGGCAACGGCACGCTGCTCGTCACGTTCGACGATCAATACCGCATCCGCGATATTTATTTTCCCTACGTCGGCAAAGAGAATCATTCCGAAGGCCACCCCTTCCGCTTCGGCGTGTGGGCTGACGGCGCGTTCTCGTGGGTCGGCGACGCCAATTGGTCGCGCGAATTGCGCTACCTGCCGGAAACGCTCGTCACTGTGGTGCGCCTCTCAAACGCCGCGCTCGCCTTAGAGATTATCTGCAACGACCTCGTTGATTTTCACGAAAACATTTTCGTGCGCCGCACGCGGGTGCGCGACCTGAGCGGCGAGCGGCGCGAGGTGCGGCTTTTCTTTCACCACGACTTCTACATCTCCGAGTCGGAAGTCGGCAACACCGCCTACTTCGACCCCGACGAAAAGGCACTCATTCACTACAAAGCGCGTCGTTATTTTCTGATCTCGACGGATGCCCCCGAAGGCGTCGAGACTTTTGCTACGGGACGCAAAGCCTTTCACGGGCAGGAAGGAACATGGCGCGACGCCGAGGACGGCGTCCTTTCCGACCACGCGATAACCGAAGGCTCGGTTGACTCCACAATCGGCCAGACGCTCCACATCGAGCCGCACGGAATTGCCGAAGCGTTCTACTGGATGACAGTGGGGAAAACTCACCGTGAGGTCGCCGGTCTGAACACGCTGGTGCGCGAGCTACACCCGCGCGCACTACTCCGGCGCACGGAAGATTACTGGCGCGCGTGGGTCAACAAGAACGAGCTTGATTTCGGCAATCTGCCGCCGAGTGTCGTCGAGCACTTCAAGCGGTCACTACTAATCGTGCGCACGCAAATTGATTCCGGCGGCGCGATCATCGCCGCGAACGATTCCGACGTGACCGAGCGCGCCACCGACCACTACAGCTATTTGTGGCCGCGCGACGGCGCGCTCGTCGCGCACGCGCTCGACATGGCCGGCTACTCGAACATGACGCGCTCGTTCTTCAACCTGTGCGGCAGGATCATTGCGAGCGAAGGCTACTTTCTGCAGAAGTACAACCCGGACGGCTCGCTCGCTTCAGGTTGGCATGCGTGGTGGAACCCACGCACGAAGGAGCGCCTGACGCCGATTCAGGAGGACGAAACGGCGCTCGTCATCTGGGCGCTCTGGAATCACTACGACGAGTTCCGCGACATCGAGTTCATCCGACCGCTTTACCAGTCTCTGATTACGCGCGCGGCGGATTTTCTTCTCCTGTTTCGTGATCCTGAGACGGGGCTGCCGCTTCCTTCGTGGAATCTCTGGGAAGACCGTTTCGGCGTTCACGCCTTTACCTGCGGAACAATTGTCGGCGCGCTCCGGGCCGCCGCAAAATTCGCCGCCCTGTTCGGCGAAACGTCGCTCGCCATCAATTATGAACTGGGCGCCGAAGAAGTGCGCGAAGCGATGCGATACTATCTCTTTCGCCCGGAGTTGGGGCGCTTCGCGCGGATGATCGTGCCGAGGGACGAAGGTCACGGCTTCGACGTTGACCCGACAATTGACGCCTCACTGTTCGGCGTCTTTTACTTCGGGGCATTCGCGCCCGACGACGAGATGGTGCGCGCGACGATGCGCGCGGTCGAAGAGCGTCTGTGGGTCAAGACGGCCATCGGCGGCGTGGCGCGTTACGAGGGCGACGGTTACATGCGCGTCGCGGAAGACACGCACACCGTTCCCGGAAACCCGTGGTACATCTGCACGCTGTGGCTCGCCGATTACTCGATTGCGACGGCGCGCTCAATTAAGGATTTAGAAGGCGTGCTGGAAACTCTTGAACGCGTGGTCGCCTACGCGCTTCCGTCCGGCGTCTTCGCCGAGCAGATTCATCCGCTGACGGGCGAGCCGCTCTCCGTCTCGCCGCTCACGTGGTCACACGCGACGTTGGTTGCGACCGTGATGCGCTATCTGCGCAAGCTCCAGTCGCTTGATGCGTGCGGCTCTTGCAGTCGGCCAGTATTTCAGTACGACCGCCGCGCCCGTCGCGCTTACGATTAACCATCGCGGTTCGCAATTACGAGTTGCCGGGAGCGCGGGCATCCTTGCCCGCATGAGCGCGAACAAACGACGCGGTCAGTCAAGTTCAACCTTAGATATGCTGCCACGCCTTGAGCGTGCTGTCGCACGCTTGTGGGCAGCGATGCCCGCGCTCCCGATGTTGTCTTCCCTCTTGAAGTCTATAAATCTCCGTCACTCGCTTCACACTCATTGACGCCCGCCCGTCTGACGGGTTATTACAGACGTTACTGAACAACTTAATTCTTAATTTTTCTGCGAAGGATAACTGTCTTGAGAAGAGCCAAAATACTTGCGACGCTGGGGCCGGCGTCGCGTGAGCCGGCGGTGCTGGAAGCGTTGCTCGCGGCGGGTACGAATGCCGTTCGCATCAACATGTCGCACGGCGATCAGGAAGAACACGCCGAGACGATCCGGCGCGCGCGCGCCGCCGCCGAAAGAATGAAGCGCCCGCTCGCCGTCCTCGTTGACCTTTCGGGGCCGAAGATCAGAACCGGCGTCCTCAAAGGCGGTCAGCCCGTGACGCTCGAAGCGAACTCGCTGTTCACGATCACGACCCGCTCGGTTGTCGGCGACGCGCGCGAAGTCTCGACGAATTACGCCGGCATGGCGCGCGACGTGCGCTCCGGCGCGCGCCTTCTGCTCGACGACGGGGCGATTGAGTTGAACGTCGAGAGTACGAATGAAACAGACCTCGTGTGCCGCGTCATCAACGGCGGCGTGCTCGCCGAGCGCAAAGGCATCAACCTTCCCGGCATTCAACTCCCGATCCCGTCGCTCACCGACAAAGACCGGCGAGACCTGCAATTCGCGGTGCGGCACGGCGCGGACTACATCGCGCTCTCGTTCGTGCGCCGTGCCGAAGACGTGGTTGAGGCGAAGTCGCTCATCGGCGCCGCCGGAGGCTCCGCCCCGCTCGTCGCCAAGATCGAAAAGGCCGAAGCCATCGACCATCTTTCGGAGATCATCGCCGTGACCGACGGCGTGATGGTCGCGCGCGGCGACCTCGGCGTCGAGACGAGCGTCGAGCTTGTGCCCGTCTACCAGAAGCGCATCATCGAGGAAGCGAACAAGGCGGGCAAGTTCGTCATCACCGCGACGCAGATGTTGCAATCCATGATTACAAGCCCGACGCCGACGCGCGCCGAGGCGTCGGACGTGGCGAACGCCGTGTGGGACGGCTCCGACGCGGTGATGCTGTCGGCGGAGACGGCGACGGGCAAGTACCC
>JBPCPQ010000292.1:0-1993 GCA_050999015.1 Pyrinomonadaceae bacterium
GTTGATGGGGTTGATTATCACAGCCGAATTGATGTGGCGGATTTGCCCGATGACTTCGCGGGGTACGACGCGCTGCTCTTCGTCACCGGTTTCGGCGCGTTGATTGATCGCGGCTATCCGATGACGGACGGCGCGGATCATCACTACCCGAATGTGACGAGGGCGGCGGCGGAGCGCATCGCAGATGTTTCGTCAATCCGTCTCGTCGGGATTGATAGTCCGAGTTTCGACAAGCCGGAAACGAACGCCGCCGCGCACCGCGTGTTGCTCGGTCGCCGTCCCGTGCCAGTGCTGCTGCTGGAGACTTTGACGTGTGAGCGCCTGCGCCGCGCGCTCAACCCGCTGCCGACAGAGATTCTTTTGACCGTCGAATTGTTGCGCGCTTACGGCGAGCGTCCCGACGGCGCGCTGGCGAGCGTCTACGCCTACGCCGCACCGGAGGCCGAAGATTCACAGTTCAATTCTTTCGTGGAGTTAATGCGCGGGGCGAAGGTGTTTTAAGGGGCAGCTTTAGAGAATCTGTGTGTCGTGTATCGGGTAAGGCCGGTTTCACACAGAGGCAGTGAGGTCACACAGAGAGCACAGAGAAATTTCCCTCTGTGCTCTTTGTGTCTTCATCTCTGTGCCCTCTGAATTAAAAAATTTCACCCGGGACATCCAAGCCTCATCTTCAGGCGGCGGCGACCGGATTCGTCAGCACGCCGAGGCCTTCGACCTCGACCTCCATCACATCGCCGTCCTTCAGAAAAACGGGCGGCTTACGCGCGAAGCCGACGCCGGGCGGTGTGCCGGTCGCAACGACATCACCCGGCTCAAGCGTGATCGTCTCAGAAAGAAAAGAGACTAACTCAGCAATGCCGAAGATTAGTTGATCCGTGCTCGAGTCTTGCATCGTGTGGCCGTTGAGACGCAGTTTGATGGTGAGGCGGTGCGGGTCGGGGATTTCGTCAGTCGTCACGATGCACTCGCCCATCGGCGCGAACGTGTCGCAGGATTTGCCTCGCTGCCACTGCCCGTCGGCGAACTGGAGGTCGCGCGCGCTGACGTCGTTGACCATCGTGTAGCCGAGTACGTAATCCATCGCCCTTTCCTTCGTGACGTTCTTCGCGCGGCGACCGATGACGAAAGCAAGCTCCGCTTCGTAATCAACCTTTGCGCTCGCGGCGGGAAGCACCACCGGCTCGTTCGGGCCGACAACGGCGGTCGTGAACTTCGAGAAGACGACCGGACTTTCCGGAATTGGCATGTTGCTTTCGGCGGCGTGATCGCGGTAGTTGAGGCCGATGCAAATCAACTTGCCGGGTCGCGGCACCGGCGCCAGCAGCCTCACGTCCCGTCGCAACGCGACAAGGCCGCGCTCTTCGGCGCGCTTCAATTTCCTGCTGTCACGACCGAGGCTTTCGTAGAGCGCGACGGCCTGCGGCCACCATTCGCTGTCGAGATCGAACCACGCCAGCGGCTCATTCGGCGCGCAGGGTCGGCCAAATTCCAAATCTATCGCGGCACACACATCGAGAAGACGCCCGCTCGTATCCAGCAAAATACCGACGCGCTGCTCGTAATCTCCTGATTGATTCGCCCCACCGGTGAATGTAAACAGTCGCATGTTTCGCTCCTCAGTAAACAGTGGTCAGAGGTCAGTGTTCAGTGTCTTAAAGGGCAGAAGCCCGACCGTGAGGAAGGGCGTAGAGGGCGCAACAATATGCCGTAGCTTCCGCGCGGGCTTCTGACCTTTCAAAGTGTCACGACGCCTTTCACGTAATCGGATCGTAAATACTCATGCGCCAGCGCGCTGGGGACTTGATGAAGCGAGGTATAACGATGTGTGATAAATGGCGCGACCTTGATTCGATTGTCGGAGATAAAACGAAGCGCGCGACGGTAGACTGACGGGCGATTGTCGGCGTCGAAGCCGCCCGACGCCCCGACCGCCGAGACCAGCAGCGGCTCCATAAAGTTTACGTTATTGATCGTGCTCAAATCTGTGCCCGCG
>JBPCPQ010000406.1:0-2822 GCA_050999015.1 Pyrinomonadaceae bacterium
CATACGTCCATTCGATGTCGGAGGCGCGTCCCCACCGCGCCATCAGTGCTGCAGTCGGGGTGCCACCGTCTTCGTGTGAAAAGATCGTCGTGTAGCGAATGATCGAGTCGCCCGCCGGCTCGCGCAAGACTTCGTAATACATCAACAATGGAACGTCACTGAAGCGGTCAATCGTGTTGGGTCGTGCGAAGAGGACGGGCGCGTTAGCGACGGCGAGCGCGTCTTCGTCAACTGTTTTCGTGTCGCGCGCCGGGAAGGGCAGCGGGCGTAGGCTGAGAACTTCGGCGCGCTTAGCACCGGCGGCTGAACGCGCCGGATTCAGACGCACCGAAACGGTGTGCCGACCGCGCGGCAAACGACCGAGCATCACGCGATAAGTGAACGCTTTGTCGCCGCCCCACAACAAAAGGTCTTGATTGTAGCGCCCGTCAACTTCGATCACGACAGCGGCGGCCTCCGCGCCCTTCACCGCCCACGACGCGCCCGGCGACCGCGCGCTAATCTCCAATCCGACCTCCGCCTCACTCGCCAACTGAAAAGACTCGGCGGCGAGCGGCAGCGCTTGCGACCTTATCGCGCGCGGGGCGCACGGTGATAATTCCTGCGCCGTCGTGGGTACGAAATAGAAAAAGGGAATCGTGACGAGGAGGAAGAGGCGCAAGCGCATCACCCGCGCGAGGTAAGTTCGAGACGTGAGCATAGATGAGGCGTGTTAACTATTCGCTAACGAATAGCCGGGCGGTGGCGTCAATGCCAGTGCAATCATTGCCTTCAACTGACGGCATGACAGATTTCTTCGTCCCGTGAGGGACGCTTGAAAATAGCCCGGCGATTCATCGCCGGGGAAAGAGCGCGGGTTGATGTGAAGTCCCGTCAGGGACGACTGATGTTCACGTAGCGGCAGACATTCAGCCGTCCCTGACGGGACTACGATTTTTGTTTGCCGCTGACCCGGCGATGAATCGCCGGGCTACTCTCATCTGTCCCTACGGGACAATGCAAAAAGTGTTCTGACACTTGCTTCTTCAGCATGGAAATCGTTTTGCTATCAAAAGCGAACAAATTCATTTGCTCCCGAAAAGTCAGAGCTTATGGTTCTTCTCAGTCGTCGGGTCGAACTTCACGCGCTCCTTTTTCTGGTACGCAATCTTCCCTAAGTGCGACGCGAGCGCCGAGCGGTGGCCGCTGACGACATCCGAGTTCGGCGTCTGGCGCGACTTAATGCAGTCCAGAAAGTTTCGGACGTGCTCGGCCTCAAGGCTGGTCGTCGCTTTGCGCGTGACGGGTTCGGTCGGCGTCGCTTTGCGCGGCGTCTGCTCCTGATAGGTGTAGCCGCCGCGATCAATCAGCAAACGTCCTTCCGTGCCCATAAACTCGATGGCCGCACCGCGCGCGCCGGGCACAAGCGACGCCTCGAATGTCGCCACCCACCCGCTCGGATATTCCAACTGAATGCTGATCGTGTCGGGCGCGGTGCGTCCGTCTTTGTAATGAAAGACGCCGCCCGCGGCGTTCGCCACGATTGGCAGGTCTTCGCCGATGAACCAATGCACCACATCTATCCAGTGGGTGAATAGGTCGGTAATTTGTCCGCCGCCGAAATCCATGTAAGCGCGCCAGTTGTAAAACTGACTCGCGTCGAAGTCGCGGTATTTAGCGGGACCGAGGAAGGCTTTCCAGTCGAGGCCGGCTGGCTTCTCGGTGAAGTTCGGTTTGCGCAGGTGATAACTGTTGCCGTGCCACCACGTCCGCACGAGCGTGACTTTGCCGAGCTTACCCGTGTCAACATACTCGCGTTTGGCTTCCGCATAGTGCGTGCCGCTTCTTTGCTGCAAGCCGACTTGCAGCACGCGCTTATTCTCTTTGACCGCTCTGATGATCGAGTGCCCCTCTTCGATGGTGAAGGTCAGAGGCTTTTCGATGTAAACGTCTTTGCCGGCTTTGAGGGCGTCAACGGTCATCGCCGTGTGCCAGTGGTCGGGCGTCGCAATCAGCACCGCGTCCACGTCTTTTGAGTCGAGCAATTGGCGATAGTCGGCGTGCGTCTTAGCCTTGCCTTCGGTTTTCTGAAGCGCCGCTTGCATGTGCTTGTCGTAACAGTCACAGACCGCGACGACTTCAACGGTTGGCTCTTTCTGAAACACGCCCATCACGTCGCCGCCGCGATTGCCGGTGCCGATGACGCCGAGGCGGACGCGGTCGTTCGCGCCGAGCACCGAATTCCACCGCGCCGCTGAAAGCGTCAGCCCCGCGCCGAGCACGCCGCGCGTTGAGTGCTTGATGAATTTCCGTCGGTCTTTGTTATCAACTGACATACTTGTTTCCTTTCCTCTTTGACGTACCAACAAGAATCAAATCTTTCAACTGCGGAGTTGACGCTTGAGAGAGAAAAATTAACAAGGATGGACAGGATAGACAGGATCGGAAGAAAGGGAAAAGCAGCATGGCATCTTCACCCTTCCCCTTTTACCCTAATGTTTTATCCTGTTCATCCTGTCCATCCTTGTAAAATTCTGATTTGGTTCATCCCCGCGCGAATCACGCCAGAATTTTCTCGACCAGATTTCCGTGAACGTCGGTCAGGCGAAACTCGCGCCCCTGAAATTTGTAGGTCAACTTCGTGTGATCCAAGCCCAGCAGGTGCAGGATCGTGGCGTGCAGATCGTGGATGTGAACGGGATCGGCGACGACGTTGTAGCTGTAGTCGTCGGTCTCGCCGAGCGTGAATCCTTCTTTGATGCCGCCGCCCGCGAGCCACATCGCAAAGCAGCGCGGATGATGGTCGCGCCCGTAATTGTTATCGGTGAGTTTGCCCTGGCAAT
>JBPCPQ010000128.1:0-5667 GCA_050999015.1 Pyrinomonadaceae bacterium
ACGCATAACCGGCCAGCGCGGCGAGCGGCACGACGCTCAGCGCGATTTTCCAAATCGCACTCCCGGCGCGCGCACGCAGACGCTTCTCCCGCCACTCCTGAACGGGCAGCAAATACGCGCCCGCAACGACGCCGAGCAGCAGCGCGACCAGCACCTTGCCGACGAGCAGAATGAAGAGCAGCAGCGCGAGCAGCGTCGCCGCCGTGTAGACGACGATGCGCTTCGCATCGCCGATTGTCAGTTCACTTAATCGCCTGCCGTCTTCGTCTGCCATGTGTGTGGCAGAACTTTAGCACACAAAGGGAAGAGGTTAGAGGTCAGAGGTTAGAGGTCGGAGGTCAGTAAAAGCATTCCGTCTTCACTGACCTCCGACCTCCGACCTCTGACCTCTACTCAACGTATCCGCACGATGAAGATCACCCTGCCGGAACTGCTGCTGGTGAGGCTTCCGGCGAAGCGCCAGCGGATGTGTCTGACGTTACGATTGTAGCCGGCGGGTTCGGTGCCGGCGGGTGTGGGCAGTGTTGTTGACCACGTGGTGCCGTTCGTCGAGTATTCGACAATCACGCTGGTGAGGCTGCCGAGCGTGGTAGTGATTGAGCCGATTTTGAAATCTGTGTCAGCCGGCACGGGATCGTTGATGATGAATTGCTGCGCGGCGACTTGGCCGGCGTTGCTGAAGTTGATCGTATAGGTGAGGTCAGTGCCCGGCGGCTGCGTGCCGTTCGGCGTGACGGATTTGACGAGCGGGACGTTCGGCGAGGTGAGCGCGGTGATGGCGATGCCGCTCGATCCGTAGTCGTTCGCGTAGTGATAGCTGCTGCCGGAGAAATCGTAAATCATCGAATTGATGGTCGCGTTGCCGCCGGCCAAAATCTTCACCGTGTAGGTCGTCTGCAATGTGCCGCCGGCCTTGCCGCCCGAATAGTTGACGGGGCCGACGCAAGAGCGGTAGCTGGCGCTCGTAGGATCGTTATCCCAGCCGCAGGCGTCGGCGTAAATCTTGTTATTGGTCGCGCCGGACGGGGCGGTGTATGTCGTAGACACCGACAGAACTTGGAACATTGTGTTCGGGAAGTTCAGAAAGCTTTCGAGCTGCTCGTAGCCCCCGGTGGCCGTCTTCCCATTCATCACATAGGTGTAGGTCTGGCCGACGACGACCGAGGACGGCCCTGTGACACTCTGCGTCGAGTTGCGGTTCTGCGAGACGAGTTGCTCGACGTAAATCTCGCGCGGCGTCGGCGTGCTGTAGGCGGCTACGCCGTCGGCGCTGATGGTGATGTGATAGCGGCGCGCGGTGTTGAAAGCCGAAGTGGTGCGCGTCACTTCGACGTTGAAGTAGACGTTGGTGCATGAGCCGGCGGCGAGCGAGGAGATGTTGACCGGGTTCGCCCCCGCCGTGTTGATGTAGATATTCGAGCTGTCCCAGACGAGCGTGCCGACGATATTGTTGACCGCTGCCCCGCTCGTATTGCACGCCAGCACGCCCACGAGGAAGCTATTGGGGCCGGTTGCGGGACTGTTGCTGTCGAGGCCGATGACGTTCCACGTGACCGGCGTAACATTCAACTGCGCGTAGGCGGATGGTGCGCCGAGCATTGTCAGAAGGAAAATGAGCGACAACGCGCGCCGGACAAGCGGGCGAGCGGCAGAAGACCAATATCCACGCCCGGACGGCGCAGAAAGCAAAGTGTTAGTGGGCGTCTTCTGATCCATTTCCTGCCTGCGAGAGGGCGGACTCCGACCGACCTATTTACTGCTCCCCCTTCTCCTCTTTCTTTCCATCCCCGGTGGTGCCTTTGGCTCCGCCGCCGTCTTCCGTCGCTTGCAAACCCTCGCGCGAAGTTCCGAAGAGATCGAAGAGGTTGGAGAGTTTCGACGACATCGTGAAGTAAAAGCCGCGTCGCGGGTTAAGTGACGCGACGCCGAAAGGCTCAGTCGCTTTTGTGAAGTTGTAGCCGAGGCCGAGGCGCAAGTCCGCGAGCGCCCAGAAACCGGCTTCCGCACCGTAAGACGCGCGGCGCGTCCCCGTCGAGGGTTGCGCGAGCAGGCGCGTCTCGCCGGCGAGATCGAAGTAGCGCCCCAGACGGTACGCGGCGCGCATCTGCGTCATGAAGGTCAGTGCCGAAACGCGCGGGCTTGCGGGCGCGGTCGTGTCGCCGAACTTGAGCGCGAAGCGCCCGTAGAGTTCAAGATTCTTCGTCGCTTGCAAGTAACCGTCGCTTGAGATTACATCGGCGCGGTCGCGGGTCACGCCCCGGAGCGCGTTGCTGATGGAAGCCGCGCCGCCTTCCTGCGAAACGTCGCGGCGCGTGTAGCTGAACAGCAGTCCGGCGCGGTCGCTTTCCACGGGTCGCCACGCGAGCGCCGCCGAAACACCAGTCGATTTGTTGTCGCGCTCATTGAAGCTTGTGCGCGCCGTCTGCACGCGCACGAGCGACGTGAGGTTATCCGCTAAGCGACCCGCCGCGCCGAACGTCAGCACGTGGCCGATGCCGCCCCGGTCGCGCAATTCGTAGCGCCCTGACGTGCGGAAGTTTTCCGTCGGCTGCCACGCGAAGCCGAGCGTCGCACTGTTGAAACTCTGGCCTTCGCCCGCGAGGTGGAAGCCGCGCTCATAGCCGAGGTCGAGCGAGAGTTTCTTCGTGATTGACAGACGGTTCGTCAGGCCGATGACGGCGAAGCTGTCGGTGCCGTTGATACCGTTCTCGATCTGGTAGCGGCTGGAAAGACTCGTATAGCGGCCGAGCTTCGTCTCGACGCCAATTGCCGTTTCGCGGCGCGCGCCCGACGACGCAAAGCCAGTGGCGCTCACGTCGCTGATCGGCACGATGGGCGCGGACGCGAGGCGTTGCGTAAGAAACACGCGCGTCCACGAATTCCATTTGTAGCTCGCCCCGAAAGTCGTCTGGTTCGGGTAGGTCGGATCGGCCTCGCCGAGGTTCTGCTCGCGCTTCACGGAGAGTTGCAGCTTATCGGTCGCCTGCCATTCGGCTCCGACGGTGACGAGATTAGAAGTCGTTTCGCGGTCGTTGAAGTCGTCGCTTAAGCGGCGCAGGTCGTAGCCGAAGTTGACGCGCAGACGATCCGTCAGCGTCTCCGCCCAATTGATTGACGCGGTGACGCGCTCGTTATCAACGTTCGCGGTGCGATTGCGTTCGTCCATCAGGCCGAAGCGCACGACGGACGACGGACGCACTTTCATGTCGAGCGCGACGCTCGCGCGCTGCGACCCCGGCGCGATTGTCCCGCCGAAAGGATTCAAAAAGCCCTCGTCGGCGCGCGCGAAGTCCGCTTTGACGATTGCTTCCTTAAAGGGAAGCGGCTGCTCCAACTCGACGCGGTAGGCGTTGCCGTTGTGCTCAGCGTCGCCGGAGTCAAAGACGTTGCCGCCCGCCGCGACGCGCCCGCGACTCGTCGCCCACTCGAACTTCAGAATGCCTTTGCCCGGTAGTTTCTTCTCGCCGTCAACGCCGCCGAGGAAGAATGAACCCAAGTCGGCCTGCCGTTGATTGACGAACGAAAGGCCGAGACGCAAACCGAGCTTTTCAAAATTCTTCACCGCGCGCCCGGTGTAGACCGCCGACGACATCCCCGACGCGCGGTGCTCGTAGGTGACGACGATTTGCGTCAGGTTGAGCGCGTAGTCGAACGCGGAGATGGGACGCAGAAAGAAAATCTCGCCGCGTACGGTGTCGAAGTTGTAATCAACCGAGCGCACAAGTTGTTCGCGCGAGATGATGATTTCCGGGTTGCGGCGGTCGCGCACTTCGAGCGTCACGACTTCCGAGCCGGGCAGAACTTCCGGGTGCGAGAGCGTGGCGAAGCCGAGCGCGCCGCCGGGAAAGATGTCGCGCGCGAAAGAGGTGTCGGGACGCGCGCCGGTCAGCGAGACGAAGTCGCCACGCGAATTTTCCAAATGAACTTTGACGCCCGTCAGTTTACGCGAGTAAGTCGCCAGCACCGTGTCTTTCAATTCGGTCTCGAAGTCACCGAACATGAAATACGAGCGCCCACGATCAAGGCGCGCGTAGAGTTTTGAATTGCTTTGCGCGTCTTCGTAGCGGGTAGATGAATCGCCAAAGAGCGGGTAGGCGCGCTCAAGCGGGTCGAGTTGGAACAGGCGATCATTCGCGGCGGTGCGGTTGAGCGCGCGGCGGCTGTCGTAGGCGAGCGTCAAAAGATTTTTACCGAAAACCTGCCCGCGATAAAAGAACGCAATGCGGCTGCGTGCCGACGTGTCTTCGCCGCTGAGGGCGATTTCAGGAGCGGCGCGACCGACGGACATTTCGGCCAAGCCGACGAGAATCGCGGCGCGCTCTTCGGGCGTGATGCGGACTTCGGTGTGCGTTTCAATCGCGCCAATGCTGGCGCGAATCTCCGCCTCGCCCGCCGCGTTGTCGGCGATGAATTGCACTGTGCCTTCGCCACCGACGAGTTGCACGATTTGCTGCCGCATGTTCTCCGTGACTTGTTCGCTGACGACGCCACCCGTTTTATCAGTGCCCGCGCCGGTGAGCGCGAGCGCGGTGGAAGCTGTCCCTTCGCCTTCGCGCAGCAGACGACCGGCGGAAGATTCGATTGCGACGGACGCATCCGCCGCCGGGTGTCCCCAATTGTCGAGGGCACGCACGCGCACCGTCGTCGAGTCGCGCCCGCCCGCGCTCAACACGGACTTTGCTGCTGTCACTTCGAGGCGCTTCGCGGGGCCGCGCCCGTAGGCTGTCAGGTCAACGCTTCCCTCGCTTTTCCCTGTGGGACTAATCGCCGTCACCCTGATGCGGTTCGGCCCCGGCTGAAGATTGACCGCGACGTAAGTGAAGGTTGACACCTTATTCTTGTGATCAATCCGGCGCTCGCCGATGTTCGATTCGGGGATGCGTGAGCCTTCGACTTCCAACGAGACTGACCAACCTTCGGCGACGCGCGCCGCGACTTCGAGCGACGCGCCCGCGATTACTTCATCAGGTGCCGGCGAGACGACGCGCACCGCGCCGGGCGCGATTGGCTCGATGGTCTCGGTCGAGGCAACTTCGTAAGTGCCGGCGGCGGCAGCGGGGAGAGGAAGTGACGCGGAGATGGGGAGACGCGGCGACGCGGCGGGGGAAACTAGGGACGCGGGGGAGATTATCGACGCGGGGACATTGAGACGCGGGGACGCGGCGAGGGATGAATGCCTCGCGGCATTGTCATCTGTCGGCTTTTCCTTGTCGTCGCGTTTCCGCGTCGCCGCGTCGCCGCGTCGCCGCGTCGCCGCGTCTTCTTTCGCCGGCCGCAGTGCGAAGTTTTGTCGCAGCAACGCGCCGCCGCCGAGCGGTGTGCGCAAGAGTCGTGTCCAACTCCGGGCGTCGCGCGTTTTCGCTTCCGCGAGTGCGTAACCCGGTGGCAGTGTGACGGGGTCGAGCGAGATGACCTGCGCGCCGTCGCCGACCGAAGGAAAGTTGTAGAGGCCGGCGGAATCGGTGACGACCAAGTGGCCGTTCGCAAGGTAGAGCCTGACGCCTGCGACCGGACGCTCGCCGCGATCAAAAAGGCCGTTCGCGTTCGCGTCTTCAAAGACGCGCCCGACGATGATTTGCTGCGTCGAGAAGACGCCGCGCCGCACGCGCACCGACGCACGCCCCGGCGCAGTCGCCACCGTTTCGCCCGACGCGAATGTGCCTGACG
>JBPCPQ010000197.1:0-6329 GCA_050999015.1 Pyrinomonadaceae bacterium
GGGTCTTCGCGGACGAGCGCGCTCCAGTTTGGAGGAACCTCGACGGTTGCGACAGGCGCGGTCGTTTCTTCAACTTTGTTCCGCGCGGCGAGCGCCTCGACTTTCGCGGAGCTTAATTCCCAATTGCCGAACAGACGGTCGCTGTCAATGCCGGGTTTCTGCATTCCGGCTCCGGCAATCGTGCTGTAGTCAGTGCCGTAGAAGTTGATGGCGTAGGAGCGCACCACGACGCCGAGGCGGTTGATATTGAAATGCGCGTTGCGCGCCTGCATCGGGTCCCACGTCCACTTGATGAAGCTCACGCCTTCGGCGAGGGCGCGCTCGCGTTGCGCCCACTTCAGGCGTGCGCCGACGCCCCGGTTTTGATAAGCGCCTGCGACCGCCATCATGTGCGAGTAGCCGACGATCTCGCGCGCGGAATTTACGGCGGCCAAGTGATGTACGAACCCGATCATCTCCGCGCCGGCGAACGCGCCGAGCGTCCAGCCGCCGGCCTCGCGCGAGACGATCAAATGGCGGCGCGGCGAAAGCTCAAGGTCAGGAAGTCCGAACGCCTCGCGCTGCAAACGCACGCACGCATCAAACTCTTCAATCGTCGCACACTCGCGCACCGTTATTTGTGCCGCTTCGGAAGCGGCGCCGCCAGACTCGCTT
The DNA here is from genome assembly GCA_050999015.1 of Pyrinomonadaceae bacterium. GTDB lineage: Bacteria > Acidobacteriota > Blastocatellia > Pyrinomonadales > Pyrinomonadaceae > JBPCPQ01. Next base: position 655 of record JBPCPQ010000197.1, read on the forward strand.
TCCGCTCTGCGCGGCATTGATGGCGTCGTACCTTCCATAAAATCTTACCGCGACTTCAACACCAAGTCGTCATTCTGCGCCGACAATAAGCGCGTCCGCTTTGATATTCTAAACGACGATTGTTGTGTACCAGCTTTGGGGCACACGCGCAATGCGCCGGTGGGTGGTGGTGCGCGCGGCGATGTCGGCGACGAAGTTTACCAGCAGTAGACGACCCGGCGCGCGGTAGCGCTCCTTGATTGCTGCGCGCAACTCCGACACAAACGCCGCGACGCCGTAGTTGATTTTGAAGATCACCAACCGCTCGACATCGCCGTGCTTCAAGAGCCACGCAATCTTACCCATCGTGACGGAGCCGCACTCGCCCCAGAATGGAAAGCGCCCGCCGCCCACGCCCGCCGCGTCGCCGCGCGCGACGAGATCAGGTTTATAACGCAGACCAACTTCCACCTCGATTTCGAGCGTGGGGAACTCGGCGACGTACATTGCGTAACCCAATGCTTTCATCAGCACATGCTCGTAACTCTCGCCGGGCCGCTGCCACGCACGCACTCGCCGCCCCGCTAAGTCAAAATCATGAAGCATAAAAGTGAGTGCTGAGTACTGAGTGCTGAGTACTGGGTAGGAAGGCAGTATTTTTACTCAGCACTCAGTACTCAGCACTCATCACTTTTACTCAGTCGGGCACATGGGGAATTCCAGTCGCACGGTGAGTCCGCGCGGCGCGTCCGTTTCGAGCGTCACGGTGCCGCCGAGCACGCCGATCAGGCGGTGGGCAATTATCAGTCCGAGTTCGTTCATGTTAGTCCCATGCTCGTTGGCGTCGAGGTCAACTGGATCGAATAAGTGCGACGAATCGCCGAGCGGATCGCCGTCATCAATGACCGTAATCGAGAAGCGACCGGACGGCGCGGGTTCGGCGCGGACACGAACGCGCGAGCCGACGGGGCTGCGTCCGATGGCGTGCGCGAAGAAGTTATAGACGACCTGCCGTAGCTTTCCCTCGTCGGAAACAATGGTGGCGAGTTCCGGGGCTGTGCAACACTCGATTTTAATGTCCTGCTTCTGCGCGAGGCGTCCGACCGTCGCGCACGATTCGCGCAGCATCTCACGCAACGAAAACTCGTGAAGGAATAATTCGGTGTGCCCAGCTTCGAGCCGCGAGAGATCTACGAGTTGGTTGAGGCTCGCCTGTAGTTGCTTTCCCGAAGATTGAATCCTGCCGCAGAAGCGGCGTTGCGCGTCCGTCAGGTCTTCCTGATCGAGAAGAATTTCGGCGAAGCCGAGAATCGAAGTCAGGGGGGTGCGCAGTTCGTGCGACATGCGCGCCAGAAAGAGCGAACGGTAGCGTCCGATGCGCTGTAGTTCGAGGTTAGCTTCTTCGAGTGCGGCGCTGCGCCGCTGAAGCTCTTCGACGAGGCGTTCGATGTGATGCCGCTGATTGTTCATCGCGTGTGCGCGTCGCGCGTTGCCAATCGCGACAACAATCGGCGCGGCAATAAAACGCACGCCCCTCAGCGCAACTCTCAGCCTCTCCGCTTCGGACGAAACGGCGACGAGGACACCGACGAGTTTGCCCCGCGCGCGGATCGGTACGCCGACGCCCGCCCGAAAGCCCGCTTCCTCTAACGCCGCGCGAACTTCCGCGTGCTCACTATCTTTTGCTTCACCAATTACTTTCGTGGAATTTAGCGCGCTCGCTTTATTTTCCTCGCTCAGCCAGATTAACTGCTCGGCGTGGGTGCGCCCGACGCTCCCCGCGAGTAACGCGCCGATGCGCCGCGACTTCGCCTCGTCACAGCGCGCCTGAGTGTAAATAAAGCTTTCGGTAATTTGCTCGTCGTCGCCCCGCAGATGAACGATGATGCCGCACAAACTCCAATGACGTAGCAGCACGTTGGCGAAGGCCTCACAAATGTCGGCTTCCGTCATCTCCGCGCCCGAAAAAGCTTGGGTGTAAAGAAGGTCAACCACCTCGGCGCTCAGGTCGTGGAGGTCGCCGGCGACGAAGGCGGCGCTCGTCGTGGTGGTTGTAGACGGCGGGTGGCCGGTAAAATCTTCAACGCCTGAAATACGACTCACCACCTCAAGACTCGTCGAATCCTCAATCCCGTCTGCATGCTTTTTCATATACTGTGCGAGCGCGCAAAAACCACACGCTCCCTCCAAGCGAGATGAAATCAGGACACACTGTATTAAGAATTGTCTTGAGCGCGAATATAAATGTAGCCCTAAGACGTGTCAACAAAAGGATGGGAGATGAAGGATGAATCAGAAGAGGGAACGGGTCTTCTTCTGCCGACCCCCTGTCCCCCGTCCCCTCTTCTGATTCATCCTTCCGCCTTCATCCTTATCTTTCGCGTGGTTCTCAAATCATGCGGGGCTGGGTTATGATGCCGTGAGGAATGAGGAACAGTCATTCCTTTGTCCATTCATGAACGGTCAACTACACGACCATCCGCTCGCCGAACTAATCCGTGAGATTTCCGCCGAACGCTTATCGGGCGCTCTCCGCCTCGCGCGCGAGCGCGTGAAGGTTGTCCTCTATTTCAACGCCGGCGCGCTTGTTTCCGCGCGCTCCAACCTTCGCGCCCATCGCTTCGCCGACTCCTTAAAGCGGTGGAACGTCGTCGAGCCGCAACGTCTCGACGCCCTGCTGACAGAGTCAACGACGGATCAAGAAGCCGGCGCGGCGCTCATCGCGGCGTCCCTGCTTGACCGTGATGAATTGGACAATCTCCGTATGCGTCAGAGCGCTGACGTGCTGCGCCCGCCGCTTCTCTGGACGGAGGGCGAGTGGAGTTTCGAGCTGCGCTCCCGCACTGATGGAAACGCGCATGCGGCACTCGACGCCGGGCAACTTCTGATCGAAGCCGCGCGCCGCCTGCCCGCGAATTTCGTCGCCGAGCGATTGACGGATGCCGAAGAGATGCTCTCACCCGTCAATGCTCAAGCGTCTGACGGGCGACAGCTTCAGCCGAGGGAGGCGTTCGTGTTGTCGCGCGTCGAAGCACCGCTCTCCGTCCGCGACTTGGTGGCGATTAGCGGAGTCTCTGAATCCGAAGCGCGCCGCATTATCTATGCGCTCACGCTCGGCGGTTTTCTGGCGCGCGCCGAGTGGCCGGGTGTACTCATGCTCGGAGGCATCGCCGGAGAACGGACGCCGCGCCGCGTGGACTCTGCAACGCAGTCGAAGACGACTGCGCCGCAACCGCCACCAGTCGGAGATACTCGCGAAAACATATCGTCTGACACAACACACGATCAGCAGGCAGAATTAAAGGCCCTGTTTGTCCGCGCCGTCGGCGGCACTCATTACGAGGTGCTCGGCATTGGCCACCTCGCCGAACCCGCTGACATCAAACATTCATACCACGCGCTCGCCAAAAGATTTCACCCGGATCGTTTTCACCGGGGCGTGGACGACGGTTTGCGCTCGCGTATCGAGCAGGCGTTCACGAAAATCTCGCAGGCTTACGAGGTGTTGGCTGACGCGGACACGCGCGCCGCGTATGACCTCACGCTCAACGCCGGAACGACTCAGACCGCCGCCAACTTTTCTCACGGGAGTTCAGTGAACCGAAGCGAAAGCAGTGGCGGAAACGCTTCTACCGCCGCGCAACAAAGTGCCGAAGAGAGTTTTCAGCGGGGACTAGCGGCGTTGCGTCAGGGCGACCACCTCCGGGCGGCTGAACATCTCGGCAAAGCGGCGCAGTCGGAGCCGAATCAACCACGCTACCGCGCCCATTACGGACAGGCGCTTTCAACTATCGCAGCGACGCGCCGTCAGGCCGAAGCCGAGTTACAAGCGGCTATCGCGCTCAATCCGCGCAACGCCGGATACCGCGTAATGCTCGCCGAGTTGTATCGCAGCATCGGCCTTCAGCGTAAAGCCGTCGTGGAACTTGAACGCGCGCTCGCCGCCGATTCGCAACACCTGGACGCGCGCCGCCTGCTTAGTGATTTGAGAAAGGGATAAAGCGTTAGCGGTAATTAGTGGTTAGAGGTCGCTTCTTCGCTATCATCCGTTCACGATTTACGATTCACGGCTTATATGATTCAGTTTGAGGAAAACGAACGTGTCGCGGGCGAGGTCTTTCTTCGCCTCGCCGGAACGACCGACGAGTTTGAAGCGTATGCTCATCCGCATGCGGTGCGTGTGGCGAGGCTCGCCGACGAGTTGGCGAAAGTCTTCCGTCTGGCGCGTGCGGATCGCTCGGCGCTTTTGTTCGCCGCCCTAAGCCACGACATCGGCGAGATGACGATGAAGCGTGACTATATCAAGCGGAACGGATCGCTAACCGAAGAGGAGCGAGTTGACCTCGCGCGGCATCCGGTCATCGGCGAACAAGAGGCCGCGCGCGCCGGCGCGAGTCGCGGCACGCAGTTGCTCGTGCGCTGGCATCACGAATGGTGGAACGGCGCGGGCTACCCGGACGCTCTGCGCGGCGAACAGATTCCGCTGGCGGCGCGGCTTCTGCACGTCGCCGATGCTTATGCGTCGCTCACTGACGCGCGTCCCTTCCGTCCCGCGCGGACTGAGGCGGAAGCGCGCGTGCATCTCGCCGAGTGGGCCGGCATCGAATTTGATCCGCGCGTGACGCGCGCGTTTCTCGCCATCCATGCCCTCCCCGAACCGCGCTCTTACGCCGGGGCGGCTGAAGCAATTGCCCGCCGACCCGAAATGGATGAGCAACGCGCTTCGGCCACACCGTCCATCCTCGGACTCTGAAATTTCGACATGACCCCTTACCATCAATTTCACAACGCACCCGACGGATGGACGGCATTTGAGTTAAGCGTTCTGCGGCGGCTTAAGTTTCGCACGGCGGCCAACCCGTTTTCCGGAGAGCCGACGCTCGACGTTTACCTCAAGCGCTGGGGCGTGCGCGTCGCGTCCAATGATGCGGCGCGCTGGGCGTGGACGAAAGCGTTGGCGCGCGTCGAGAACAACTCCACGCGGTTGAGCGAGTCGGAAATCGAAATAATTCTCGAAGACGCTTACGTGCCGCGCCACAAGTTGCAAAATCCGGCACTGCGCCGCTGGTTCGGCGAGACCGATGCGTGGTGGTTCGACAACGTGCGCGCCGGGGCGGAAAAGATTGAGGACGGAATCAAGCGCGCACTGGCGCTCAACTTGGGACTGATGACCGGCGACTACGCGCTTTCATTCGACGACGAAACGCGAGAGCTTCGCCAACCGCTCTCGCGCGTCTTCCGGCGACTGTGGGAGATCGAGCCGCCGCCCGTAGACAATGACCATCGCAACATCAGCGCCAACAAAGAAGCGCGCGAATTTTTAGCCGCGCAACAGGCCGATTTTCTGTTCCTGCGCTTGCCTGCCCCCGCGCGTCGCAACGCGCGCCACGCGGCGTGGGCGTGGCGCGAAGAATGGCTGCGCGGCGGCGACGATTTCTGGGATGGATTTGAAGGCGCACGCGCCGGAAGGCTCGGAGCGCGCGTCGAGACCAAACAACAGTACCTGCGCCACGTCGAAGAATTGCTCGACACCGCCGCGCATTTTCCGATGTGGGCGATTGCGCACACCGAGAACGGTTTCGTCTCCGCCGAGGAGTTGGTCGAGGCAATTCGCGGCGTGCGCAAAGTTGGCACCATCTATTCAAAAGACTTTTCCGAACTAATGGGCGCACGTGCCGTAATCATCACGGCGTAAG
>JBPCPQ010000261.1:0-1872 GCA_050999015.1 Pyrinomonadaceae bacterium
ACGTGACTCGTCCTAATTTAACAACCAGTAAGTTGACAAATGCATACTCGGAAACTAACATAGTTTTCGCAGTGATAACTTCCGTAACAAGCTCGTTAGGCACTTCGCGCGAAGAGATCGTGCATCAATTGCGTGTGCGCGGCGGGGTGGGCGCGGACAGCTTGGCGGAAACACTCGGCGTCTCTAAACAGTGTGTACGAAAGCATCTTGATGTGCTGGAGCGCGACGGCTACGTGCAGCACGCGGCGGAGCGCGGCGAGCGGGGCCGCCCGGCGCACGTCTACCGCTTGACGGTGAAGGCTGAGCAGTTGTTCCCGAAGCGATATGATCTGTTCGCCAAGACGGTGCTGAGGCAGATCGGCGCGGTGTGGGGCGAGCGCGGATTGAACACGATCTTCTGCGGCTGTGCGAGCGAGACCGTCGCCACCTTGCGACCGCAGCTCGAAGGTTTAGGCTTCGACGCGCGCGTGAATCGGTTGACAGAGTTGCTGGATGAAATGGGCTACGGGGCGGAGATTGAAAAGTTGTCTGACGGCTCGTATTTGCTGACCGAATGGAACTGCCCGCAGGCCGAAGTGGCGCGCGAGTACCGGCAGCTTTGCGATCAGGAGTTGATTGTTTACCGTGAGTTGCTCGGCACAGAAGTTTTCCGCGAATCGCGCATCGCGGGTGGCGCGCGCGCATGCGCTTACCGCGTGCTCAGACCGAAAGGGCGTAAATTCGTAAATCGCTAATCGTAAATGGATGGAAGGCTTTTCCTCTCCATGATTGACGGCGAACAAGCGACGAGAAATGATTATGGTTCAAGTGACAGAGCGGGATGTGCTGGCCGCGTTGGGGCAGATCGAAGACCCGGACTTGCACAAAGACATTGTGACGCTCGGCTTCATCAGGGATTTGAAGATCGAGGGCGGCGATGTCTCGTTCCGCATTGTGCTGACGACGCCCGCGTGCCCGGTCAAAGAGCAGATGGAAGATGCCGCTAAAAAGTTAGTCAGCGCGGTTCCCGGCGTCGCCTCGGTGCGCGTCACGATGGACGCGGAGGTGCCGAAAGGTCGCGGCTTCGGTGAAAAATTAACGGTGCCGGGCGTGCGCAATATCGTCGCGGTTTCGTCGGGAAAGGGCGGCGTCGGTAAGTCTACGGTGGCGGTGAATGTCGCGGTGTCCTTAGCGCAGGATGGCGCGCGTGTCGGCTTGATGGATGCGGACGTGTACGGGCCGAACGTGCCCTTGATGATGGGTGTCGGCGACGTGAAGCCAAAGATCAACGTCAACAGGCTGATGCCGATTGAAGCTTACGGCGTGCGGCTGATGTCAATGGCTGTGCTGAAGCCGGGCGACGAGCCGATGATTGTGCGCGGGCCGATTTTGCACGGACTCGTGCGACAGTTCCTGCAGGATGTCGAGTGGGGCGAGTTGGATTATTTGATCGTTGACATGCCGCCCGGAACGGGCGACGTGCAGTTAAGTCTCGCGCAACTTGTTCCGGTGCAGGGCGCGGTGCTGGTGACGACACCGCAGGAAGTCGCGGTGGCGGACGTGCGGCGGGCGCTCAGGATGTTTGAGACAGTGTCGGTGCCAGTCCTCGGCGTCGTCGAGAACATGAGTTATTTCATCGCGCCGGAGACGGGCGTGCGTTATAACATTTTCGGCGAGGGCGGCGGTCAAAAGCTGGCGGATCATTACGGCGTGCCGTTTCTCGGCGCGGTGCCGCTCGGCCTCGACGTGCGCGAGGGCGGCGACAAAGGCGTGCCAATCGTCGTCAGTAATCCTGACTCGGTGCAGGCTCAAGCTTTTCGGCGCGTCGCCGAAGAAGTCGCGCGGCGCGTCTCGATTGAGGCGATGAAGCCTGAGTTGGTCGTGTTAGGCAAA
>JBPCPQ010000209.1:0-6598 GCA_050999015.1 Pyrinomonadaceae bacterium
TTTGCAAGAGCGCGTGCTTCGGGTCGGTCTCGGCGAGCATGCCGAGAAGCATCTGCGTGTAGCTCGAAACGCCCGTCAGCGGCGTGTTGATTTCGTGCGCGACGCCGGCGGCGAGGAGACCGATGGACGAAAGTTTCTCGCGCTGTTGAAGCTGTTCTTCGAGGCGGACGCGCGAGGTCACGTCTTCCAACATCACGAGCGCGCCGCCGTGGTTCGACGAGTCGGCGCGGCGCTGGAGCGGCGCGACGGCGATGTTGAGAATTAGCGAACGCCCCGCGTGAGTCGCGGTGTGAAGTTTGAAGATGTTGCGCGGCTCGGCGATCTGCCATCCGTTGTTGCCTAAAACTTGCCGCAACGTCTCCGCGAAATCTTCGGCGAAAAGTTTTTCGACCGTGCGTCCAATCGCGTCGCCGCGTGTCACGCCGAGCATCTCTTCGAGCGCGGAGTTGCAGCCCGTGATGCGCCCGCCGGTGTCAACCGCAATCAGCCCGACCTTGACCGACTCGACGATTGATTCGTTGAACTCTTTCAAGGTCTCCAACTCGGCGGCGCGCTCGCGCTGCTCCTGATACAGCAGACTGTTCTCAATAGCGACCGCGACATAGCCCGACACGGTGCGGAGGATTTCTAGGTCTTCGGACGACAGCAGCGCGCCGTCCGCCGCCCGCCCCAAACCGATCACCGCGATCATCCGTCCGCGCACGACGCACGGCACGTAGTAATGCAACGCCCGGCGCACGAAGCCGGTGGTCTCCGGCTGGAGGTCGAGGTCGTCAGCGCGGACGACGCCGTTTTCCGCCGCGCGCGTCCGAATCATCTCGCGGAAGTCGGGCGGCACGATCAACGCACCCGGCAGTCCCGCCGCACGCGCCACGCTGTATTCGGAAGAGTTGCGCGCGTCTTCGATAAAAATCGCGACGCGCTCGACGCCGAGCACTTGCTGCAAGCGGCTCACGAGGGCGTCGAGCAACGGGTCGAGTTTCGTCGTCGCGGAGAGCGTGCGCCCGAAATCCATCAGGCCATGACGCAGGTCGTAGCGTTCGCCATAGAAGAAGCGGTCGGTGCGCTCCTGCAAAAAGTTTTTCAGCGGCGCGGCGGTCATCACGATGACTGCCATCCCGACCACCGCGACGATGAACTGCATCGTCGCAATCCCTGACCCTCCTTCGCCGAGCGCGACGAGGTCAAGACCCGAAGCCTTGATCACCGCGACGTAAATAACCGCGCCGATGCCGAGCGCGATGGCGAGCGTCGTCAACACGTAGACGGCCGCGCGGCGCACCACCATGTCAACATCCATCAGGCGGTAGCGCACCACCGAGTTGCCGAACGTCAGTGGGATCAGCACGAGCGGCAGAATCGCCGCGTCGGTCAACCAATCCTGCACCGCGTCGCTGAAGAGACTGTTCGCGGGATTGTCTCCGCCGAACAAATAACCGGCAGCGTAAAAGAGCGTGAACGGCGCAATCGCCAGTGCCGACCCCCACACGACCCACTTCAACTGCTGCCGGACAATCACCGTCTCGCTGCGGAGGAAGCGCCGGATGAGCAACGCTGCGCCCGCCACGAGGGAAAGCGCGAGGTAAGCGAACTCCGCTTTGTAGAGTTGACCGATGAATCCCGGCGAGAAGTTGAGCAGCGAAGGCGGGACGAAAAAGATGGCTGCCGTCAAAACGAGTAGCGCGATTCCCGGCGCGTAAACAAGCCACGCCGACCAGCGGTTTCGCTCCGAGAGCTTGCGGCGCGCGGGGTAGATCGCACAGAAGTGCAGGAAGATCGGCGGGAACATGACGTAGGCCGCCGCGTCGAGAAACGCCACCGCTTTGTCGAGGTCTTCGTAAGCGCCGTAAGGTTTGAGGAAATGGAAAGCGAACGCTGTTAAGCAGAGTGTCGCGAAGTGAAGAACGAAGGGCGCGCTCCCGCCTTTCTTAAACAGCACGAACAAACCGACCAGCAGGTACACGACGCCGATGAAGTTTATATAAAAGTCGCGCGCGGTGAGATTGGTGACGGGCTGAAGATTGTAAAGCTCGATGTAGCCGAAACGGCTCTCGCTCTCTTTCGGGTAGGTGAGGCGCTCAATCAGGTAATGAAGGTTGCCGCCGACGCCCGCTTCTTCCAGATACATCTGGACGTGGCCCGCCGAACTGACCGGTTCGTAATGCTCGCCGTCAACGCTGATCGCGACCAAATGATCGCCGGGAAGAATCCCCAAGACTCCGGGCCGCCCCGCCGCCGAATCGGGGGCGATGGCGCGGGCGGCGAGTCCGTCATTCGTGCCTCCCCAAACGACGCCGTCGGTCGGTGGCGGAATGTGGGTTAGACGCTGCGCAAAGTTCAAGGTGCCGGCAGCAACCAGCAGCGCCGCCCCAATCAGCAGCACCCACGTTCGCGTTGTCAGCACCGATCTTTTCACCACGCTTCCGGCTCCGCTTCGTTTCGTCGCTAAACCGATATGATAAAAGCAACTAATGTTCCAAGTGATGTGAAAAAGGTGGCGTCAGAGACTCCCGCGCCTGCCGCGCCCCGGATAACACCGCATTACCTCGCTGGCGCAGGACTTCATCCATCAGTCTCTTCGGGTGGTGGGGTGGTGACTGCGGAAAGTTCTCTTAATTCTCAATCCAAGATTTCGGATAAATACAAAATCCTAAAGGTCTGCCGCGTGAGAGAAAATCCCCGCGCTCAGTGCTCGCTAAGATGAGCAGTTGGGCGCGGGGATGGTGCGGGACGAAAGTCTTCAGTGCTTCAGAATCTGACGGAGATGCCGCCGCGCACCGAGCGGCGCGTGGCGTTCACGGACGTAAGCTTCTCGCCGTCCTCGACGCTCGTCAGCATGTCGAGCAGGTTGCGCGCATCGAGCACCGCCTCGGCGCGTACCGGCAGACCGAAGTTCGGCAACTCCCGCGTCACGAGAATGCTCAACGAAGGATCATAAACAGCGAGTTGTCCGGCGAAAGGATCAATTGCAAACACGGCGGCGCGCGGCGAAAAGCGCAGCACGGTGCGGACGGTCATCCGGTCGGATACGTCGGCATCAACCTGCGCGGCAGCAGTTTGAAACAGCCCGCTCTGAAACATGTTGTCAGGAGAGGCTTGGGTTTCCGAAAGCGAAAGCTGCTGTCCACGCCCGAACGAGTATCCGGCGGAGGTTTTCAAAAAGCGGCTGATGCGTCGCACATAAACCACGCGCACCCCACGCGCCGCACCCTGCTGATTGGCGACGTTCAAAAGCTCCGCGCCGTTTTCGTTCGAGAAGGTGTTGAGCGGTGTGCTCAGCAATCCGACGCCGCGCCCGTCCGTCGTGTCGAAGAAAGCGGTGGCCTCAATGCTTGATCTGTCATCAAGCACGCGCTCGACGCCGAACTCCAGCCGCCGGCTTTGCTCCATCACGGCGCGTCCGTCCACGAACGCGACCGGCTGCGCCACCGGCTCCCGGAAAATCACTTGGCTGTCTTCAAAAACCGCGACACTCGCGGCACGCGATGAGTCGCCACCCGGCGCGTAGGCCGCTTTGAGGCGCGTCCGCGCGTTCGCATCGAACTGAAATCCGATGCGCGGACTCCACGAATCGGCGCTGCTGTCGCCGACGAAGCGCGAGTAATCGAATCCGAGCACAACCACGACGCCGTCGCGCACAACCCACTCATCCACCGCGCGCATTGAGACTTGTCCGATGTTGTTATCCGTCGTTCCGACGATACTGGCGCGCGGCGATTCGGTAAGCGTTGGGGCGCGCAGGCCGCCGATTGTCGCGCTGACTCGATGACGATCAGTGAGGCGCACACGAGCGGTTGCGTCGAAGCGCTCGAACGCGCCAAGTTGGCCGGCGAAAATCAAATCGAGCCGGTCATTAACCGGACTCGCAACAGCGAAGTTGATGCCGGCGCGGTTGGGTCGGAAAGAATTTGACGAAGTTGAATAAAAAGTTTCGACGACTCCGTGCGGGCGAATTTGGCGAGAAGTCGCGGCGGCCTCTTCGTCATAGATTTCTTCCGCCGACGCCGCGTCCATTGATTCATTAACGCCGCCAGTGTTCCCCGCGAGCGCGACTTCCTCACCGTCTTCATTCATTTGAAAGATGGAGCGGTTATGTTGCGCCGCGCGAATGTCCCACTTGCGGTCGTCGCGGTCGCGCCGGCGCTCTGGAACGGTGCGTCCTTCGCCGATTGGCTCAAGATTGAAGCGATAGACGAGTTCGGCGGAAGGAGTAATCTGGACGGCGGAAAAGGAGGCGACACTGAAACCGTCAGCAACGACGCGCAAGAGGTAACGACCCGGCGCGACCCGCGCCGTGAAGCTTCCGTCGGCGGCGCTTTTAGTTCGTTTGATGATGACTTCAGCGCCGTCGCGCAACAACGTGACGACGGCACCGGCGAGCGGCCTGCCTTTACCGTCGCGGACTGAACCGGTGACAGTTCCAAGACTGCTGCGGCGATTCGGCGCTCCGAAGGCGAGCGGTGAGATCGCTTCACCCAGCGCGAGCGTCACGAAGAGCATCAAACTCGTGCGCCAAAAAGCTTTTCTTATTGCCATTAGTCTCCCGGCGGGTGCTTGCGATAATCGCGCCCGTCCCTCAAGTGATCGCACTGCAATTTGTAGCAGCGGCTTGGCACGAGGTTCCGAAAGCATCCATAACGGAACGTGCAGGGGGCATCAGCGCCATCACATTTCAATCACCCGCACTGAACGAAGTGGTCTATTCTCTGCCATTTCCGTAAAAGGTGTCAAGCAGGTGGTGACTCGGAAATTGGTAATGCGGCCTCAAGTTTGCCCCTGTTTCAGTACGCATGTTAGGATGCCGGGTGCTGCAACAAAAGCTTACCGTGTCGGCAAAAAAATTTCAGCACCAAACGAATTAAATGACTGAACAGGTTCGATCAACCAGACTCCCTAACGGTGCCATCGTTCTGACCGAGCATATGCCGTCGTTGCGCTCCGCGACTGTCGGCATCTGGATCAGACGCGGCTCGCGCCACGAAACGGCGGAAATGAACGGCATTTGCCACTTCATTGAGCACGCCGTCTTCAAAGGCACCGCGCGCCGCACCGCGCTCGACATCGCGGTTGAGTCCGACCGTTTCGGCGGGCACTTCGATGCTTACACTTCGCACGAAATGACCGGCTTCGCGCTCAAGGTCGTGGACATGGCGGTGCCGCAGGCTTTCGATTTGCTCGCCGACATGATCGCCGGCCCGCGATTCGACGCCGAAGATTTAGAACGCGAGCAGAAGGTCATCATCGAAGAAATGAAAATGGTCGAGGACACGCCCGACGAACTCCTCGGCGAGTTGTTCGTCGCCGCATACTTTCCCGACCATTCGCTCGGACGCCCGATTGAGGGAACTCCCGAAACGGTCTCGTCTTTTAATCATGAACGGACGGCACGCTTCCACGCCGACGGATACGCTCCGCACAATCTCGTCATCGCCGCCGCCGGTAGCATTCACCACGAAGAGTTGGTTGATCTCGCGGCGCGCGCCTTCCCCGAACGCGGCTGTGGATTTGGTGACTACCACAGCGGCGAGTCGTCCGCGCAGAGTGATGATGACCCGCCGCCTGTCGCCGCCGCGCCGATTCTGTTGCGGCGCAAAAAGGAGCTTGAGCAGGCGCACTTAATTCTCGCCGCGCCGTGGCCTTCGGCGCGCGACGAAGAGCGCTACGCCGCGAGCCTTCTCGGTTCGATCATCGGCGGCGGAACGTCCAGCCGTTTGTGGCAGCACGTGCGCGAGGAGCGCGGCCTCGCCTACTCGGTCGGCGCGGCGGCCAGCCAGTTCACCGACGCGGGCGTGTTTCAGATTTACGCCGGCACCTCGCCCGAACAACTCGACGAAGTGCTCGACCTCTCGCTCGCCGAATTGCGGCGCACCTTGCGCGAGCCTGTGGGCGCAGACGAGTTGCAACTCGTCAAAGACCAAACAGTGTCGTCAATCCTGCTCGCGCTCGAATCAACGAGTGCCCGCGCCGGGACGCTCGCCCGGCAGGAGATTACGCACGGGCACTACGTTTCGCCGGACGAGATCATCCGCCGCGTCGAAGCCGTCACGCCCGAAGAGATTCAGCGCATCGCCCGAAAGTATTTCATGACCGAGGCGCTGGCCGTCGGCGCGCTCGGCAACCTCAACGGCTTCAAAGTAGACCGCGCGCGGCTGGAGGTATGAAAAGTGCTGAGTGCTGAGTACTGAGTTGAATCTCTTGTGCTCAGCACTCAGTACTCAGCATTCAGCACTTCGTATGAGACTGACCGTTTTAGGCAGCGGTTCGACGGGTAATGCCGTGCTAATTCGCGCGGGCGAGACGCGCGTGCTCGTTGACGCCGGAATGAGCGCGAAAGAAATGGTGCGCCGCCTCGCGCAAGTTGGTGAAGACATAGCGCGACTCGACGGCGTCATTATCACGCACGAGCACGGCGACCATGCCGGGGGTCTGCGCGTTCTCCTGAAGAGCTTGGATTGTCCGGTCTACATCTCGGGTGAAACGCGCGACGCTTACATCCGCGAGCGCGTCCACGGCGCACCGTCGGACGAGCCGCGCCGACGCGCCGACGCCCTGCGCGAGCGCACCGAAGAGATTTCGTCGAGCCGGGATTTCTGCATCG
>JBPCPQ010000492.1:0-3620 GCA_050999015.1 Pyrinomonadaceae bacterium
CTATCAAACCGTTCATCAGCGGCGTCGTCAACAATCTCGACCTGGCCATTATGCAGACGGAAGCGGACGCTGGGAGAATCAACGCGCTCGGTCTCGCGCGCGAACGCATCAGAGTTTCCGGCAACGTGAAGTTTGACGCCGGTGCTGAAGCAGCCGTGCAGGAACAGTTGACCGGACAACTTCGCTCGCGTTTTCAATATGATGAACGACGCCCGCTGATCGTCGCCGCCAGCACACACGCGCCGGAAGAGCGCATCGTGATTGATGCTTTCAAAGTTTTATGCAACCGGATGACGAGAGTCCGCCCGCGGCTGCTGCTTGCGCCGCGCCATCCCGAACGCTTTGCCGAGGTCGCCGCGCTTCTCGAAAGCTCCGGCCTCAATTGTGTACGCCGCACCGCCGAGCCGAAAGCGGAAGACGCTGATTGTGATGTGGCACTGCTTGATACCATCGGAGAGTTGCGGGCCGTCTATTCACTTGCTGACATCGTGTTCGTCGGTGGCAGCATCGCGCCCGTCGGCGGGCACAACGTCTTGGAGCCGGCGGCCTCGGCGAGATGCATTGTTACCGGCGCGCACACCTCGAATTTCAGAGCAATCGTGGAAGGCTTTCTTCAACAAGACGCACTCGTCCAACTCCCTCCCGTGACCGTCGCCGAAGCGCCCGGCATTTTGGCGCAGACGTTTGAAGAATTACTCACTGATGACGAGCGGCGGCGGCGCTACGGCGAAAACGCGCGCCGCACGCTCGAACAAAATCGCGGCGCGACGGAGCGCACCGTCGAGATGCTCGCGCCACTTCTTATGCAGAGGTCAGAGGCCAGAGGTTAGAGGTCAGTTGTTTTGTTCACTACTAACCTCTGACCTCTGACCTCTGACCCTATGTACTCTTCTCCTGTATTGATGCCGCTGAGTCTCATTTACGGCGCGGTGACGCGCGCCCGCGCGGCGCTGTACGAAGCGGGCGCGCTGACGACGCATAACGTCGGAGTTCCGGTAATCAGCGTCGGTAACATCGCCGCCGGAGGCACCGGGAAAACTCCCGTCGTCGCGTGGCTCGCCCGCGTCCTCGCGCCCGAACGACGCCGCGTGTGCGTTCTGACGCGCGGTTACGGACGCGCTGATCCGAAGTCGCGCGTCGTCGTGTCTGATGGCGAGAGTTTGCTCGCGGACGCGCGTGAAGGCGGGGATGAGCCGCGATTACTGGCTGAGATGTTGCTCGGCGTTGCCGCCGTCGTCAGCGACGCGGATCGTGTCGCGGCGGCGCGTTGGGCGATACAAAATTTGGACAGCAATGCATTCATCCTCGACGACGGCTTTCAGCATCTACGTATCGCGCGCAACCTGAACATCGTCACGCTCGACGGAATTGACCCGTGGGGTGGCAGGAAACTTTTGCCGCGCGGCTTTCTGCGCGAATCGCCGCGCAGCCTCGCCCGCGCCGATTGCATCATCATCACCCGCGCCGAACAAACGCCGAATCTTGACGCGCTGCGCGCTGAAGCACGGCGTTTGAGCGGCGGACGCGCGTCCGTGCTTTCGTGCCGGACGCGCACAATTGGCGTGCGCCCGCTATCATCTTCAGCTTTTGACGAGACGCCCGCCGGCAAACCGCCGCCGCAACCCGTCATCGCGTTTTGCGCGCTCGGCAATCCGCGAGCGTTCTTCTCACACATTCAGCGCGACGGCTATCAAGCGACTCATACTCGCGCCTTTCCCGACCACCACTTTTACACGCAGAGCGATGTTGACTCACTCACGCGCGAGGCCGCGAAGCACGGCGCGCAGGCGCTTCTAACAACGGCTAAGGACGCCGTTAAGCTAAGGTCACTCCGCTTCGACTTGCCGTGTTACGTGCTCGATGTTGATCTTGAGTTTGAGGACGAACGCGAGTTTCTGGAGATTGTTCGTGGCTCTATTTCTGCTTCACAAACTTCTGTCGAGAAGTAACACTGCAACTTTTTCTGCTGAAGGGTTTGCCGCCTATTAAAGCGACGGGGCGGACGGCGGCGGTGCTGTGGACGAAGGGTCTTGCGCGGGCGGTGCGGGTTTCGGCGTCGCGGCGGGTGTTTGCGGTTTCGGCGCGGGCGTCGTTGTCGGCTTCGCTTCGGGCTGTTCCTTGATGGCGTCGGGAGTTGCTTTCGTAGCCGGCGGGGTAGGTTGCTGATTCGCGTTCTTACCCGATGGCGACGCGGTCGGCGAGGGCGACGGGCGGTTCGCGTCTTTCGCGTCCGGCAATTGAGCGTTGTCGCTGGAAATCACCGTCGGGTTATCAACCGGCGTTGGCGTCGGCAATCCCGTCGTTTCAAAATACTCGCCTCCCGTGAGACCGCTCGCCGCGCCGGTTGGCGTCGGCGAAGGCTGCGCCGGACTGTTGCTCGTCACGCCGATTATCGCGGGCGCGATGTCTCTTTCGCTGTCACCCGAAGGCGGCTGGAGAGCCTGCACCGGCTGCCCGTTCGGGTCGCTCGTGAGCGGCGCGCGTCCCTCTTCGTCGTTTGCCCCGCCGGAGTTCGGGCGGTAAGCGTAAAACAACCCGAAGATCATCACTAAAGCGACGGTCGCCGGAATTGCGATTCGCCACAAATTCGAGGTCGGCGTAAGCGGCGTTGCGGCGGGAAGAGCGGCGGGCAAAGCGATTTCAGGTTGATCCTCTTCGGCGCTTTCGTCGCGCGGCGTCCCCGTCGTGGGTGTGATAAGTTTGTCGAACGGGTCGGGGACGCTACGGCCACGCGCCGGAGCGTCTGCGTCAATCGAGATAATTGGTTCGAGCGCCGCGCCATCAACCGGACAGAGGCTGTCGCTGTCCGCGTATTGCCCCGCGCATTTCGGGCATGTCTTCATCTAAATACTTCTATTCCGTCTCGTGAATTGAAAGGTGAAATGATGCCGGGAGCGTAGCACAGCGATTCTGTGGCGTGCAACGAAGAGGCTGAACGGAGAACCTTGTGCGGCGTGAAGTCAGGTTTGTGTAAAAACATGCGGGCGCGTTCCCGAAGAAACGCGCCCGCGTGAAACGCCGAAAACTTTCGTTGAATCGCACTATGCTCTCGCAAATACAATCACCAATGTGAACAATACCAGCGATTCGATCAGCGCCAGACCGATAATCATCATGATCTGAATGCGTCCGGCGGCTCCCGGATTGCGCGCCGCGCCCTCAACCGCCGATGCCGCGATGCGCGACTGGCCGATGGCGCCCGCCGCCGCCGCGATGGCGAAACCGAAGACCGCCGCAATCACGCGATACTTTGAGACGGTAGACTCGTTGTCCGCCGCCGCCGTCACCGTTTGGGCGAACGTGGTAGCGCACGTCATCAACACCCCGACGACGGCAAAGAATGCCATTCTGAGTTTGCTCATGATCTCTCCTTTGAAGATTCCTCTTCACTCAATTCAAAAAGAGCGTCAGGAAAGATTCACGACAAGTTAAGACTGAGACGATGTGCCTCGTATAATTTCGCCCGCACCCGGTATACAGCCGCCCCTCTTACAACGGCGCTCCAGCGATGCCGACATCAAAGCTTTCACATGTGAAAGCCGGTATCTGACACTCCGTCCATTCTTCTCGTCCTAATCATTTCCCTCTTGACTCTTGCAATCGTTTCTTACAACTCCCTG
>JBPCPQ010000391.1:0-1880 GCA_050999015.1 Pyrinomonadaceae bacterium
ATCTTTGGCTGATTCGGGCTTGGCATCTGAGGTGGGTGGATGGCTCGAATACTGAGAGGCGATATTATTTGGGCGAACCTTGACCCAACTCTAGGTCACGAGCAATCCGGTTCTCGCCCCGTTTTGATTTTGAGTCAAGACATTTTCAATGACCGTTCGGGAACAGTCATCGCGGTCGTTCTCACCAGCCAGCAACCGAGCGCGAGTTTTCCGTTGACATTTGAACTGTCAGACCCAAGTTTGCCAAAAAAGTCGTGAGTGAAAATCAGTCAGATTCGTGTGCTGTCAACTCAGCGTTTGGGCAAGAAGATCGGGAAGGCATCGGGCGAAGAATTAGAAGCCGTTATTGAAGGTCTGAATGAAATCATCGGGGCATAGCAAGCGATGTGATAAATCAGTGCAGGCTTCATGGATGTAAAGTTCTGCATAGAGCCGCATTTAACAAGCTGTACATCGCTTCAAAATCAACCACAACTGCCTGATCGCTACTGCGTCACCTCACTGATGAGCAGCGTGAGCGCGTTTTCTTGCAGCGTCTTGTTGTTTTGTAAATCGCTATGCAGGTCGCAGGCGAAAACGCCGTAAGCTAAGGGCAGCATCTTGTTGAAAAGCGATTTACCTTTTTCCGCCTCTGATTCCTTACCGAGCAGTGAGCGGCGGGTCACGCGACCGTCGCCGGGGGCGAACATCGCGCGCGTTACTTCCTTCCTTGAAATCCTCTTCCCCGCGCCGTTGCGAAGTGCGCGCGGGCGAAATAGCGTCTCCCAATTTCCGGTCTTCATATCACGGAGCAGGACGGGCGCGGCCAGCGTCTCTTCACAATCGCCGCCGAAGGCAAACAGCGGGACGGTTTTTTGCTCGACGCGCGCAACGGCGTTCAGCGCCTCGTGGAAACGCTTGGCGCGGCGGAGCACGGCGGCGAGGTAGGCGTCGAGATCGGCGGGCGAGCCGCTTTGCATTTTCGCGTCGGCCTCGCTCTGCACGCGCCCGCGCGCGAAGCGTTCGCGGAAGCCCGGGTTGTTAATTGCCGACCACTTGTAGCGCCGCCACGTTTCGGGATCGTAGAGATCAACTTTGATCTGTTGCAGATTCTCATCGAGGAAGCGCGCGGCCTCGCCGTGCGGCAGAAGTTGAAAGACGGCAGGAATCGAGACGGCGTCTTCAGGCGTCAGCTTATTAAAAAGCCGCACGCGCGAGCGCAAGCCTTCCGTGATTGAATAGCCTTCCAAGATTGTGACGAACGCTTCAGCCGACCCTTCGTTCGGCGTGCCGAACATGAATATCTTGTTAATTGACGAAGCGCCCGGCCACGTCGGCTGTGGCGGCACGTCTCCGTCGGGCAGGTCGGCGTCGCCGTACATCGCGGCGTAGCGCGCGACGAGTCCGCCCATCGAATGCGCGACGATGTTGAAGCGCAAATCGGGGCGGCCTAGTTTCCTCTTCAACTCATCAATGCGCCGCACCAACTCCCGCGCCGTCTCGACGTTGTCGCGCCGGAAGTCGTAAGGAAAGATGTAGAACGTGTCGCGGTCGGCGTCAGGTGCCGGATTGTTCCAATCACCTTCACGGTAACCGGCGTAGCGTCGCAGCGCGTCGAGCAATTCCTGATAGACGTAGATTCCCGGCGCGAGCCGCGCGAGATACGCGACGTCGATGATCTTCGCGGCGTACAACTCGTCGCGGTTGGCAACGAGGTCGGGAGTCATCGGCAGGCTCATTCCGTCGTCAATCGAACGAAACGCCGAGGGCCACACGACCTCGCCCGTCCGCCGGTTGACGAGTTGTGAGCCGAGAATACCCGGAATGACGATGACGGGGCGCTTGCCTTCACGCCCGCGCGCTTCGGCGAAGATGCGCTCAAGGTTATGAGCGCGGCGCGC
>JBPCPQ010000479.1:0-4173 GCA_050999015.1 Pyrinomonadaceae bacterium
GCTCGACGACGATCATCAGGCGCGTGCCGCAGCGGGCGCACAATTCCTGTCCCAACGAATTTCCCGTCAGGCACCGTTGGCAATGGATTCGTCCGATGTTTAGTGACATGAGATACAGGAGTCAGAATACCAGGAGTCAGAAGTCAGAAGTCAGAATGAAGAGAAGATGCCGTCACACATCCATCAAGCACCTGAGCGAAAGTTGTTCGGAATGAAGGAAGAATAACAGCGCCGTCCCTTTTGGCTTTTACTTTTGCCTTTTGCCTTTTTACTTTTATCTTCAAGTTCAATACTCATAAAAACCCCGGTTCGATTTTTTCCCGAGCCAGCCCGCGTCAACGTAGCGCTTGAGGAGCGGGCACGGCCTGTATTTCGGGTCGCCCAATTCTTCGTGCATTACGTTCATGATGGCGAGGCACACGTCGAGTCCGATGAAGTCGGCGAGCGCGAGCGGCCCCATCGGATGATTCATGCCGAGGCGCATAATGCCGTCAATGCTTTCCCGCGCTGCGACCCCTTCGTGAAGCGCGAAAATGGCCTCGTTAATCATCGGCATCAACACGCGGTTGGCGACGAAACCCGCCGAGTCGTTACATTCCAGCGCCGTCTTACCAAATTTTTCAGAGAGGGCGCGAGTGCGTTCGTAAGTTTCGTCCGAGGTCGCGATGCCGCGAATTACCTCGACGAGCTTCATCACCGGCACGGGATTCATAAAGTGCATTCCAATAACTTTGTCGGGCCGCCCCGTCACCGCGCCGAGTTTCGTGATGGAGATAGACGAAGTGTTAGAGGCGAGAATGGCGTTGGGTGAAACGAGTTCATCAAGTGATCGGAAGATTTCGCTTTTCACCGCAAGATTCTCCGTGACGGCTTCGATGACAAACGAGGAGTCCGAGAGCGCGGAGGCGTCCGTCGTCAAATTGATTCGTTCGACGATTTCGCGTTTCTCTGGTTCACTTAATCTTCCCTTATCAACGTCTCTCTGCAAGCTTCGGTTAACATTCTCCAATCCCTTTCGGAGAAACTCTTCCGCCACGTCGCGCAGGATAACTTGATAACCCGCGCGCGCAGCCACCTGTGCGATACCGTTGCCCATCGTTCCGGCGCCGACGACGCCGATTGTCTAGCTCACTCCCCGCACCTCCCAAGTCCTTTCTTATTCGCCGCGCCAGTCCGGCGGCTGTGCCGGGGGCGCGTATTGGGGCTGCCGCTCTTCGCGTCTGCTGCCCTGAGCGCTGCTGTTGCTGCTATGCCATTCGGAAAGCGATGCGGCTGACATCATCCTCGGCGTCTCAGGCGTTCTGCCGGAAGCAGGCGGCGCGCTTTCCGTCTGCGACGAATTCCACAACGAGTAAACTCCGAGCGCCGTGCCGAACGGGACGTTGAGCAACTCGACGACAGCAGACACAATGCTCGCCGTCTTCGCCCATGGTCTTCTCTTCAGCAAACCGTAAGCGGCGATGAACGGTGGGACTGTGAAAAGCGCGACGAAAAATAGAACCGCAATGCTGCCCAAGACAAGCGCCAGCATCGGAAGTGTACCCAACTCCGGCAACGCGAATCCGAGACCGATTAGTATCAGCACGGCGACAATTGGGAGTAGCGGCACATGAACAACGCCGTAAATCAGGTGCAGTATTCCTAAAACTCGATTGTGTTCCTGAGTGGTCATGAATCTGCTAATCCGCTAAAAGGGATTTCATTGGGCGCGGCTGAAGTGTTGTTTACCGTTCGACGGCCATCGCAACCGCGTTTCCGCCGCCGAGGCATAGCGCCGCGAGGCCGCGCCGCGCGTTGCGACGCTTCATCTCGTAGAGCATCGTCGTCAGAAGCCGCGAGCCCGATTGACCGATGGCGTGGCCGAGCGCGACCGCGCCGCCGTTGACGTTGACGCGTTGCGGGTCAAGCCCAAGCTCTTTCGTAATCGCAATGGCCTGCACCGCGAAGGCTTCGTTCAACTCGATGATGTCAACCTCGGTCAATGACCAGCCGGCCTTTTTCAACACTTTGCGGATCGCCTCGACGGGAGCCATCATCACGAGTTCCGGTTGAATCCCCGAAGTGGCTTGCGCGGCGATGCGCGCGAGCGGCTCGACGCCGAGCGCGCGAGCCTGTTCGAGCGAAGTGACGACGAGTGCCGAAGCGCCGTCATTAACGCCGGGTGCGTTTCCGGCAGTCACCGTCCCCCCCTCTTTCCTGAAAGCCGGCTTGAGTTTAGCGAGCGCCTCAATCGAAGTGTCTTCACGCACCGTCTCGTCCGTGTCGAAAACAATCACGGCACCTTTCTTCTGCGGAATCTCGATTGGCAGAATTTCGTCCTTGAACTTCCCGGCTTTAATCGCCGCCGCCGCTTTACGATGCGAGTTGTACGAATACTCGTCCTGCTCCTCGCGCGTGACGTTGTAGCGTTCGGCGACGACTTCGCCGGTGTTGCCCATATGATAGTTTTCAAACGCGCACCACAAGCCGTCCTGAATCATCGCGTCAACGAGCACGCCGTTGCCCATCCGGTATCCTTCGCGGGCCTTCGGCACAATGTACGGCGCGTTCGTCATTGACTCCATCCCGCCGGCGACGATTACATCGGCGTCGCCCAACTTGACGCTCTGCGCGGCCATCATCACAGCCTTCAAACCCGAGCCGCAAACTTTATTGATCGTCACGGCTGAAACGCCGAAAGGAATGCCGCCGCCGAGCGCCGACTGCCGGGCGGGATTTTGTCCCAACCCGGCCTGAATGACGCAGCCCATAATTACTTCGTCAACTTCTTCCGGCGGCACGCCCGCGCGCCGGACGCTTTCGCCGACCACCAACGCGCCGAGCTTTGTCGCCGGAAAATCTTTCAACGCCCCCTGAAATTTTCCGGTCGGAGTCCGCACCGCGCTGATAATCACGGCCTCTTTGTCGTCTGACATAATTGCGCCTCAAAAATGGTGAACGGTGATTGGTAAATGGTGAATGGATATGCCGATGGCACATCCGTCTTTAGATAGCTAAACTTGCTTATAAAATTTGCTCACCATTTACCATTCACTATTTACCATTCACGATTAAGGTGTCAAGCAACCGTTTCCGTCGTCGGGCAGCACAAAAATTGAAAAATTTAAGCGGCGGATGTTAGACTCGCCGCCGCTTGTTGCAAAGACTTTAATAAGACCGGGAAGATCGCTTTCAGGCAGGTAAGAAAAATCCATCCTGAAGAAATTCACTCTCTCTAAAATCACTGTTCAAGACAAACTATGCAAGCTCTCATACTCGCCGGCGGGAAAGGCACGCGACTTCGACCGCTCACCGTCTACACGCCGAAGCCAATCGTGCCAATCTGCAACCGACCGTTCCTGCTTTACCAGATTGACACGTTGCGCCGCGCCGGGATTACAAACATTACGCTTTCACTTTCATACCAGCCACTGAAGATCGAGCAGCAACTCGGCGACGGCTCCGATTATGGCGTGAAGATTAACTACACCGTCGAGCCGCAGCCGATGGGAACTGCCGGGGCCTACAAGTTCGCCGAAGATTTAATTCGCGAGCCGACCGTCGTTTTCAACGGCGACATTCTCACCGACCTTGATCTCGAAGCGGTCATCAACGAACACAAGACACGCCGGGCCGCCGCGACAATCGTGCTCACTCCGGTCGAAAACCCAAGCTCTTACGGTTTAGTCGAGACCGAAGCGGACGGACGCATTCGCCGCTTCCTCGAAAAGCCGAAGCCGGACGAGATCAGCGTCAACACGATCAACGCCGGAACCTATGTGCTTGAGCCGCACGTCCTCGATTACATCCCGGCGGGCGAAAGCTACTCATTCGAGTACGGCCTGTTCCCTGACCTGCTGCGACGCGGCGAGAAGTTCTTCGCCCACATTCCTCGGGAGTCTTACTGGATCGACATCGGCACTCCGCCGCGCTACCTTCAGGTTCATCAAGACCTTCTGGCCGGGCGCGTCGCGCGCGTCAGCTTGAACGAGCGGCGCGGTAATTTCGATGCCGCTACCGCTGCGGAAATTGACGACCTTTCAATGATCGCCGATGGCTGCACAATCAAGCCCGGCGCGCAGATCGTCAACTCGGTGCTCGGCACAGGTTGCCACGTCGAAGAAAAGGCGCGAATCGAAAACTCCGTCATCTGGGCGCACACGCGCGTCGGCTCCGGCGCTTCTGTTTCCGGCG